>NZ_JBHFLL010000307.1:0-72556 GCF_041928595.1 Microcystis sp. BLCC-F209 | reverse complement strand
CATTGCCATGAATGTCTTGATTCGCTCCCTACAGCAGGGTTACGGCGAGCGAGACGACTTCTACACCGGTGGCAATATGTTTATTTATTTCAGCCGCGAACAGGTGAAAAATCGCGATTTTCGCGGGCCCGATTTCTTCGCTGTCCTCAATGTCGATGGCAAGAGAGAGCGACAGGGTTGGGTAATTTGGGAAGAAGAGGGACGTTATCCTGACGTTATCGTGGAATTAACCTCTCCTAGTACCGCAAGAACCGATAAAGTGCGAAAAAAAGCCATTTATGAGGGAACCTTCCGCACGCCAGATTATTTCATCTACGATCCTTTTGATGGCAATTCTTTACAAGGATGGCATTTAGGGGCCGACCAACGCTACCATTCTTTAGAACGAAACGAGCGCGGCTGGTTATGGTGCGAAAGCTTAGGCTATTGGTTGGGAACTTGGGAGGGGACTATTGACCGAGAAACGGCAATTTGGGCGAGATTTTATGACCCAGAAGGCAATTTAATCCCCTTGCCAGAAGAAGCAGCCCAGGAGCAAGCAGCGGCGGCCCAAGAGCAATTAAATGCTACTCAGCAAGCGCTGGAAGCGGAAAGACAGCGTTCTCAACAGCTGGAGGCCCGTTTGCGAGAAATGGGGATAGATTTATAGTACAAGTGTGGGGAGCTTTTTGCCTGACTGACGGACATATTTTCAAGACAATAAGTAGGGTTGGCTGAATAAATCTAAAAACCTTGTTGGGTAAGACTTTTAGACTTTTTGTCAATCAAAAAGTACCAGGCATGGGAGTGATCAGGGGGAAAATTCAGGTACTTTTTCCCTGAAAATTAGGTAGTTGACCACCTGAAAATCGATAAAACCCCACACCCCACCTGCCCCCCCGATGTCGGGGGGGTTGGGGGGGGCCACACCCTGCCACCACCGAAAAACTTTTTGCCGCAAACCCTAAGTAGTCGTGCCAAATTAATTTCCTCAACCTTGAGGAGAAATTCTGTAAACTTCGATCAAAAGCTGCGTAAATTCTGTATTTTCTCTGGAAGTCTTAGATATAGCCTTTAGAATTGTGATCATAGCGGTAGGCTAATTCAGATCAATTAAACCTCTTCCTCACTCCCGACTTTGTTAGTACCATGAACCCTAACTCTGGCCGTAAACGGTTATTATCCCTGATATCTGCTGTTTCTTGTAGTTCCCTCTTGATTTTATCCCCTCTAGCCCAGAGAGCGCAAGCAGACGATATTACGGATGCCTTAGAAGCGGTAATTGAATATACGGCTCAATTACACCAGATCAATTTTAAGTATTTGTTAAGTAATGCCCCGATAACCACTCCCTGCGGCGTAATTTCCCTAGCGGCTTTCTGCACTGTAGATAATACAGTTTATGTCAATCTCCAGCAAGTCACTCGCATTAGTGATAATCCCCTATTTCCCCTTTACGCCGTCGCTCACGAGGCCGCTCACGCTGTTCAGTGGAATCGGGGTATCGGTGGCATCGATGAGGGTGGGATGACCATCGGCATTGAATTACAGGCCGATTGTCTAGCGGGAGATACCCTTTCCTGGTTATTTACCGAAGCGAGAGGTTTATCCAAACAGGATTATATAATAGCAGGAAAACTTCTGGCGGAAGCGGCCTCGGAAGTGGGCGATTTTGAGGCCCCCAATAACTCCCACGGCACACCACAACAGCGAGGTGATTCGGTCTTACAAGGATTCTACGGGGAAAATCATCAAGCCTGTATGCGTTAACTAACACTCAAGGCTGTATTTCCCCTAGAATGCCTAAAAAAGCCTAAAAAACTACTGTAACCCTAACCAAGATAGCAGACCTTGGCCAGTGAGATACTCGATCAACAGGGTGATCACAAAACCAATCATAGCAGCCCTACCGTTGAGGCGCTCGGCATAGTCATTAAAGCCAAATTTGGGGTCTTCTAATTTGGGGGTTTGAGTCGGTTGTGGTTCAGTCATAATCTTTACAGGCCGTTTACATTTCTTTACTATTCTAGCGGAGTTAGAACTTAGGGTGTAACTAATTTCTAACTCCTCCCTATTTGCCCTAATCCCGACCGTTAAGGGCGATTAAAAGGCGCAGAATAAAGATAAATAGGTTGATATAGGTCAAATACATCGATAAAGCAGCACTGAGATACTGTTCATCTCTGTAGGTACGGGGCAAGATGTAAAAGTCCACGACTGCGGAGCCGGCAAACAAGAAAACCCCGATGCCAGAAATAGCGATTTCTAACCAGGTGGGATTAGCACCAGTAAAGATAAAGAAAATTAGCTGACCAATGAGAACAATAAAAAGAGCGAGAATACCGATGCTCACGGTTTGAGTCAGCGCCAAACCATCTTTTTCCGACAGATTCGAGCCGATATTCCGTCCCAACACAAAAGCGAGGCCGCAACCGAGGGCAGCAATTGCCACTCCTCGCAAACCAACACCGGAAGTACCTAGGGCCACATAGACGATTCCACTGAGAGTATAGCCAGAAAGAAGGCTATAGAGAGTCAGCAGGGGCAGAGCAGTGCTTTTATTGCCGCTTTCCGCACTACTACGCGCGACAAAAAATAAAATAATCTCGGCAACCAGGGCGACAAAGAAAGTCGGGAAGAAAATCTGGGGATAGGATTGGATCACACCTAAACCGCCATAGGTTCCCACCGCAGTCAAAATTAGACCGCCACCGAGATAGGGCAGGGCCTTGGGGATAACATTAGGGCCGATAAGTGCTTGGCTTTTAGCCTCGCGTAAAGCTTGACGAAAATTACTGGTATTACTCATGGTGACTAGGTTCGAGATACTTGTCTGAATCAATCTTGTTAAACAGAAACTATTCTTGATTAGTTCGTCAAGAATGCTGAATCGCAGGGAAGAAAAAAAGTAATCTTCTCCCCGGCATCGATTCCCTCTTGATTGTAACGAAAAGACTAGGGATCTAGCTAGAAGCCACAGTTTTCTCCCCTCTTAACCGTTTAAGTTACCTTAAACCGAAGACCGATTCAAGGCGATCCTCGCCCGTCAACTGGATATTTCCTGTTTTTATTAATTACAATCTTTTAGAGTATCCCCTGACCTAAAGCCAAACCTGTCACCAACATTCCTAACACTAGAAAAGGCTGGGCGCTGGCTTGATATTTGACATCATTTTTGAGCGGATCCCGCAGAAAATACATATCTTGGAAAGTGATCTGAGGGATAATTAATAACAGTAAAATAGCGGCATAAAGATTCTGATGAATACTGATGAGATAGCCAGCAATTCCCGCTTGAAAAACATCGATCATAATCACACAAATCCAAGCGGCAGTGGTAATTCCAAACATAACTGGCAAGGATTTTAAGCCTAATTTTTCGTCACCTTCCACACTTTTAAAGTCGTTAACTACAGCAATGCCTAACCCCGCCAGACTATAGATGAGGGTTAGGATCATAATTGTCCCATTTAACTGACCAAAAAGGGCGTGACCTGCCCACCAAGGTAATGCTATATAACTAGCACCGAGGGCATAATTTCCTAGCCAACCATTTTGTTTTAATTTTAAGGGTGGCGCTGAATAAATATAGGCAATAAAAGAACCAAATAGGGTTAAACAAAGCATGATCGGGAAATCATGACCGGCCCAGCGATCGAGAAGATAAGCTATTCCCAATCCACCCACTAATAAAACCAAAATCTGGCCGACCACTTGCGGAATAGAAATTGCCCCCGAAGGAATCGGACGATAGGGTTCATTAATTGCATCGATTTCTCGATCGTAAAAATCATTTAAAGTTTGGGTATAACCGGTCATCAACGGACCGGAAAGTAACATACAGGTGGCCGCTTTTAAGACATCTTCTAAAGACCAAGTATAATTACCCGATGAAGCAGCCCCACAGACAACCCCCCAAATTAGGGGAATCCAAGTGATCGGCTTCATCAATTGTAAGCGGATTTTCCAGAGGGAGGTTTCTGCCGATGAGGCCCCTTTCATGCCCAATAATTGGCGAGTTTTGGCCCCCCGCTCGTCCTTGTTTTCGATCTCGGTGTTCGACATAATCCCTTAAAAAGAAATAATTAAGTAACCGTCTTGGAATTTTGCCCCTTTTACCGATCTTCCGGTTAGAGGCGGTGGTACATCAATATTACGCCGTTGATCCCCGGCTTCGATGGTTAATTCTGGACCCGATTGCGTCAGTTTTACCTGTTTTTTCTCGAATCCGGGTAAATAAACCTTGACCTGAGCGGCTGCCGTATCGATTATTAACGGTTTGGGCGGCTGCACTGTGAGAAAATTGGGTAACTCGGCGATTAACTCCTGCCAATCTTCTCCTTGACGGTCGGGTAAAATCGCGGCTGGCAGCGGGGCAAAATCCTCCGTAGCACTCTGGCAGCGATTAAAAATCACTCCCCCCACATTTAAACCGATTTGCTGCGCCCCACCCCAAAGATATTTGGCCTCTGCGATCGCAATTGGATCATCATTGGTGACTAGATAGGCTAAAACTCGCCGAGGATCGGCTAAAGCGGAGCGCCCCTCGTCTAAAATGTTATTATCGCCCTTCTGACCTAAACCGTCGGGATTAAAGGAGAAATTCAGCACGGCAGCGGCAATCGGTTGGAAAAAGGGGGAAAGGGTGCGACCGATCTCGGAATCGCTGAAAACCTGCCGAAAACGCCGTGAATACCAGCTACCCACCTCGGGAATCCCCAACATTCGCAGACTGTTGATATCTCCGCTGCCGTCGTAGATGATGACATCGTAATTTCCGCTTTTATGCTGTTCCCGCAGGAAATTTAAAGCTAGAGCTTGGTCCATTCCGGGTAAAATGCCCAACTCTTGACCATAAACATTTTTCAAGGTGGGAGAACGCAAATACTGCTTTTCCAATTCCTTGACTTCTTCCCAACTTTTTTCTAGTAACTGTGTACTACTAAGCTGCACAACCGAGAGATTAGGGGCAATTTCCGTAATGGAGGAGCTAGGGGAGGCCTTGAGGAGTAATCCCCAAGCAGGGCCGGAATCTTGACCGATCAAGAGAACTTTTGACCCCAGACCAGCCATTTTCTTTGCCGAAGCGATCGCTATCGTACTGCGACCGCTGCCCCCCTTGCCCAAAAAGGTCAAAATTAAGGACATAATTAATTCCTAAGCGTTGTATTTAGATGAGTTTGAGTTCATCCTCAAAAAACCAAGTAGCGGTCTTATCATCGAACTGGACAACAGCACCAACACCGCTGCCATCGGTCATCTTAAAATTTTTGATGACACCCACTTTACCCAATTTACCCGCTACATCCGAGTTAACGCGGTCTCTTAAGCGACAGACCTTGACTTTTTGCCCGATTTCCATTACTTCCACAGTTTTAATAAGACGATAATTCAATAAACCAATCCTAAGTTTAATATAAATTCGTGTCAGATAAACCCCCCAATCATCTTCAGTTACTGGTCTTTCTCAGATCATCTGCACTTAGCGATCATATATACTAGCAAAAAGGTTTTATTTGGTTTCTGGGGCAGGATTTTGCCGATTTTCCAGTTGTTCCCTTTGCTTGCGTTTAAACTCCTCGGCCGCTTCGTTGATATTATTGAGGGTGTCTTCCTGAAATTCCGATCCGTCCCGACTACGGCGAAAATTACTATTATGAATCAAGTCTAAAGGATTAAAACCACCGAGACCATCCCTGCCATCGGAACTACGTTCATTTTTTTGATAGTCCGGTTGACTGGGGTTCAAGCTTTGAGCTAACACTTGCGGACTAAAATCAGCCCCGACCAATAAAACAGTAGCTAGGAATAAAGACGATTTGAGCAACATTTTTTGAGTATTCATAATCTAACTCCTCAGAAAATTAAGTGGGTAGGTGTTAAAAGTTGTCAGGCACCCCCCTTATTAAGGGGGGACTAAGGGGGGATAGGCACCCCCCTTATTAAGGGGGGACTAAGGGGGGATAGGCACCCCCCTTATCAAGGGGGGACTAAGGGGGGATCAGAGGCAAAATCTATCTTCAATTTAATTATAACTACTTACTTGTCTAGTTTTTGGTGGTGAGAAAGTTGTAGGCTTTTCAGTGAACAGTAAACTGATAACTGATAACTGATAACTGATTTAAGCAAAACGACGACGAAGTAAGGGCTGAATTGCCAAAAGGATTAGCAGATCAAAAGCGAAGAGCAGGGCTAAAACTGTCAAGAAATTGAGGTCAAGCCAAGGGGTTTGTAAGACTATGCTATCAAAAGACCAGTGCTGATTGAAATAAATATAACGGATTGGTTCGATCGCATAGGTAAGAGGGTTGAGACTAGCGATTACTTGTAACCAATCTGCCATAAAGTTTAAGGGAGCGAGGGCGGTACTGGCAAATAAAAGCGGTAAATTGGTGACGAAAATGACGGCGATTAATTCGATATGTCCGGGGAGAGCAAAGGTTAAACTGAGACTTAAGGCAGTCATACCCAAAACTATTAGGAAAACAATCAAAGCGATCGCACCTAATCCAGCTAAACTGGGCAATCCTGCCCCTAAAAAGGCACTAGCGGCCACGATCGAGGCGGTTTGGATGAAACTGAGGGCGATAATATAGATGGTAGAAGCGGCCACGATCGAGTAACGAGTGGTTAAAGGTGCTACCAACAGACGGTTAAGGAAGCCAAATTCTCGATCGAACATTACCGGCAAACCAGCATTGAGGGCCCCAGAAAAAGCGGTAAAGACAATCACCCCGGGGGCGAGAAATTTAGCATAACTGAGATCGTTGCCGAATAGACCCTGGGGAGCCTTATAAAACAATGCCCCGAATAAAATCAGCCACATAAAGGGCTGAATTACCCCCGCGATTAGGGTTGAAGGACGACGTTGTAATTGGATGAACAGACGTTTAGTCATGGCCAGAGTTTCTTGCAGAAATTCCCCTAGCACATTTCCCCCATCGTCCACCGTTGCTGCTCTAGTGGGATTGGGGGCTAAACTAGCTTTTAAGGAAGAAGGTGTGATGGTTTGGCTCATGAAATATTTACCTCTAATGCAGTCTTAACGAGTAATTTGGATAGTCAACAGTTTATAAGTGATCAGATGGCTCTCTTGGGGTTCTGGTGATCAGCAAATCCTCTCGAAGAAAAGGCTGACACCCTACCACTTCTCCAATATACAAGCGGCGCAAGCCTTGGGGGAGAGGAATGTAAATATTTATTAAATTGTAGCGTTTGATACAATGCGGAGGGTGTGAAGTGTGTATGCTCCTCACTGTTAGGTTTGCTGGTCATTGTTTTGGGTTGCCCGATCGCTTAACCCGAATCGAAATGTCACGCACTCAAACCATTTACCATTAACCCTTTTCTTTTGATGAAATTACAACTCGGCATTGTCTCCGCTGGGGTTGCCCTAGCGACTCTGGCAACGGCTAGTGCGGCACAAGCTGCTTTGGTGGTCGTCCCACCTGGCTTGGCTCCCGGCGCTCAGTATCGTTTGGTGTTTGTGACTTCTGGCGCGCGGGATGCTCAGAGTACCGACATCAACGACTACAATACCTTTGTTACCAATCAAGCTACCTTCGGAACCTCCGATATAGATACGGCTCTCGATACGGCTTTATATGCGGCAGGATTTGACCCGAATACGATTACTTGGAAGGCGATCGGTTCTACCGCTTCGGTCGCTGCCCGTGATAATACAGGTACTAATCCATCGAGTTTGGGTGTTCCCATCTACCTGATAGATGGCAACCGGGTCGCCGACAATAATGCCGATCTCTGGGATGGCTCAATACAAACAGCAATCTCTGTAACGCCAAATGATTCCTCCGCTGGCAGCAATTCTCAGTTTTAGACATAGCAAGCCTTTTAGGGATTTAAAGAACATTTTAAAGGGGGATTTTTGGGGCAACTTTGGGTGTACTATCACGTCAAAAGCCTGAAGACTCGTGACATGAAATTTGCAATCCCATTCAATTTGACCCCCTATTATGCGAACTAACCCCCAAAAGCCTTGCTACAGTCCAAATTTAGAATTGCTGCTCCGCTGGCTCTTCTGTTGTGTTTACAGGATCCTCGACGTCGGGCGAGGCAGAGAACGCCAACTTGTACTACTTAGGCAGCGGAACTCAAGTTATTGCCGGCCTATCAAGCTCCTCTGGATCGAATTGGGTGTCTGACGACCAAGTGCTATTTGGGATTACAAATGTGTTTTATGGGATGTCGGGTGTGTTGACGGTGCCGCAGCCGCCTCAGCCTGTAACTGTCCCCGAACCCTCTAGCCTTCTTGGTTTTATCACACTGGGCGGTTTAATGCTAGGAGGTGCTGTCCGCAAAGCGAGGAAATAATGCCTACAAGGGAGAGGAGACGCGGGTTTCCTCTCTCTTTTTTGGGGGGTTTTTGATACCTGGTTCCAAGGCAGAGCCTTGGAACCAAACATTTAGGCTCTGCCTAAATTTAAAAGTCAATCTGAGGAATAGTTTCAGGATCTATCCCTAATTCCCGCAATCGTGCCGCTAGTTGTTCTGCTCGTTGTTTGGCCGCAGAAGCCTCTTGTTTAGCCGCAGAAGCCTCTTGTTTGGCCGCAGAAGCCTCTTGTTTAGCCACAGAAACCTCTTGTTTCGCCACAATTAACTCCTCATCGGCCAGGGGAATCAACTCTCCCTCCAGCGTCAACCAGCGCAACCATAGCCGCTCAATTCCCCGATAGGAACCTTGCCACAAACCCAAGCTCAATTCCAGTTGAGGAATCGGTAAGCGTCCCTCCACTAAAGTCACGGGTTGGTAATGACCATCTACCAGTTCAAACGCTTGAAGTTGGTTAGTATAGCGGCTAAAAACTACATAGTAGGGAACCTGCAAAATCTGTTCATAAACTGTCCACTTAGTTGGCGGTTCTTCTGGTTGGCGTAGTTCTTCGCCTAAATCTTGATTTTCCGTACCTGGAGACAACAATTCCACCACAATCGCAGGGGAAACCCCTTCCTGCCAAATCACATAACTTAAGCGCAGGTCATGGCCATCGTAGAGACGAGGAACACCAACCACCCCAAACCAATCAGGACGCTTGTACCATTGAGGGTGTCTGACATCGTAGTAAAGGTTAAGGTCAGCGGCGCTAAAAACTAGCTCTGGTTCCCAGTTGGGAGGCTGAAAAGTCAGCAGTAATAACTGAGGTTGTAATAGGTGAAATTCGTCAGGCAAACCGGGTTCAAGTGGATTATCACTAGGTAAATCGTACATCGTCGGCAGGGATTGCCGGGGGGAAAGGGAAGGGTCAGATTGGGGAATGGTGAAGGTAGGTGTAGTCATTTCAGTTATCAGTTATCAGTTATCAGTTATCAGTTACCACTCAGACCTCTCAAACATTGTAACTGTGATTACTGTCGCGGCGTCAGCCCTGGGGGAGAGGACTGTAAATATTTATTAAATTGTAGCTTTTGATACAATGCGGGGGGGGAAGGTGTGTATTTTGTCTTTGAGCATTCGCTGGTCATTGTTTTGGGTTGCCCTATTGCTTAACCCGAATCGAAATGTCGCGCACTTAAACCATTTACCATTAACCCTTTTTCATGAAAATAAAACAACTCGGCATTCTATCCGTCGGGGTTGCCCTGGCTACTCTGGGAACTGGTGCGGCACAGGCTGCAAGCGTGACTGTCAATAATTTTTCCTTCGAGACACCATCAAACCCTAATTTTTCACCAGTTATTACCGGTTGGACTGTGAGTAGTGGCAATGCGGGGGTTCAGCCATTCAATGCGACTCAATTTCCAAGCGGAGTACCCGACGGTTCGCAGGCGGCTCTTATTGCTTTCAATGGTGGATCGATCCGTCAAGATGTAGCCGCCACTTATCAAGCCGGAACTCGATACACGCTCAATTTATTTGCAGGTATTCGTCTAGATGAACCGGGCAACTTGACCTTGCCGAACAGTACAATTTCGCTTCGCCGGAGTGATAATAATACCGTTTTGTCAAGTTTTACATTCAATCAGAGTTCCTTTTCGTCAAGAGGAGTGTTCTTATCGTTCAACACTTCTTATCTGGCGGGGATTGCCGATCAGGGTGCGGGAATTCGCATCTCTATTGACCGTCCGAATAATGGGGGGACACAATTAGTTTTCGATAACGTTACACTTAATGCGACTCCTGTTCCCGAACCCTCTAGCCTTCTTGGTTATATCACCCTGGGCGGTTTAATGCTAGGGGGTGCTGTCCGCAAAGCGAGGAAATAATGCCTACAAGGGAGAGGAGACGCGGGTTTCCTCTCTCTTTTTTGGGGGGTTATGAGTAGCATCTCAGTCACGAATTATGCTAGGATTCGCCCTAGAATGATAAAAAATCATGACTACACAAGCAACAGTAATCCAAGGCACGGCCAGGGAAATTAGAGAAGCACTGGCGCTTATACCTTGGAGAAGTCAGAGCCTACATTTCATCGGGGTTAATTCCAAGCGCTCTGAGCCTTTCAGCCAGCCGGATGGCTTTTTGTTCAGCCTCTTGTTTAGCCAGACGTTCTTGAGCAGCGATCGCTTCAGCCTCTTGTTTAGCCAGACGTTCTTGAGCAGCGATCGCTTCAGCCTCTTGTTTAGCCAAACGTTCTTGAGCAGCGATCGCTTCAGCCTCTTGTTTAGCCAAACGTTCTTGAGCAGCGATCGCCTCTGCGTTCATCGCTCTTTCCTCAGCCGTTAGATAGCGATTTCCTGACTGGTCATACCAGTATAACCATTCCCGATACCAAGCAATATGTTCTCCTTTCTCATAACCCAGCGCCAAGCCAATTTCAGGCAACCAAACTCGATTATTCTCACTTTCTAGAAGCTCATATTTCCCTGAGATTAATTTATATACCTCTAATCTTTGTCGGTTTTTAAATCTTCCTCTTCTCCCACTCAAAGGATTGTAAATTACATAATACAGAATGCCCAGGGTTTGGTAATTTAAGAATTTTTCCTCATATTCACTATTATATTTCTCGGAAACCACCTCTAAAAACAAAATCGGCAAGATGTACTTTTCTCCCCACAAAACATAGCTTAACCGACCTCTTTCTCCCGTATCATGGTTGACTCCAACCGCTAAGAAACCATCGGGAACAAAAGCTGATTCCTCTGGATTATAATAGACA
This sequence comes from Microcystis sp. BLCC-F209, assembly GCF_041928595.1. NCBI lineage: Bacteria > Bacillati > Cyanobacteriota > Cyanophyceae > Chroococcales > Microcystaceae > Microcystis > Microcystis sp. BLCC-F209. The sequence goes on along the minus strand of NZ_JBHFLL010000307.1, from coordinate 61,463 downwards.
GCCATATCTACCCCAAAATACCAATCATCTCGACCGGTCCAAATCAAGGCTAATAAACTTAGCAGTAGGTTGGGAATATCATTTTGTAACTGATTGTCCACTGGAGTTTCGTCGGAAGAGGGTAATTCTTCGGCACTGGGAAGAGGGCAATTTTTGTTATAGGTGAGGTTAACCATAGCTCCGACAAGCGTGGTGTTTGATTACTGCTAATTCTAACGGAGAATCTTGTGCCTTGCTTTTTGCCTCATCTCCACAAGCAATTTAAATGTGCGGGCATAGCTTATCCAAAAAGGTTTTTAGATTGATTCAGCCAGCCCAATTTTAATGATCGCTGCCGTTTTCCTGTACCGATCCTAACTGTTGACGCACATCATCGATCGCTAGATTTAACTGGGCAATTTTATCTTCTAAACTGCGGCGGGCCATTTCCATGCCTTCCTCTGGAGTCAAGCGCCCATTGCGGATCTCCTCTAAAAAAGACTGATTGTCAACAGCTACTAAACCGCGGCGGCCGCGATTAGCCAACACTGTCCCCAAAACACCGCCCACTAAACCACCGACAATCGCACCAGCTAAAAAACCGCCCGCAAACCCATCTCGCTGACTCATAATCCCTTTTTCTCCTAATAGGTTCCAAAAGCTCGATCGCCGGCATCGCCCAACCCCGGCACGATGTAACCGCGGCTATTTAATCCTTCATCGATAATAGCCGTATAGATGTTCAAGCTGGGATAATTTTGACTCAATTTCTGTAAAGCCGGCGGGGCAGCCACCACGGAAATCACGCGAATCAGGTCAGGATCAACGCCTCTGGCGGTAACTTCTGCCATTGCCGTTGAAATTGATCCCCCCGTGGCTAACATCGGTTCCAGAATTAACACTCTCGTGGCCGGATCAAAACTGGCCGGTAATTTATTTAAATAACAACTTGCCTCTAGGGTTTCCTCATTTCTGGCTAAACCGAGGTGATAGGTTCTAGCTAGGGGTAAAAGGCTTTGGGCCCCTTCCAACAGGGCTAATCCTGCCCGTAAAATCGGAACTACGGCGATCGGTACGCTAGGATCGATAAAAGTAGCCGGACATTCCGCTAGAGGGGTTTTAACGCTAGTTTCCAGGGTCGGCAACCATTGCCGCGCCGCTTCGTAGGTTAACCAGCGCCCTAGTTCCGTCATCGCTGTTTTAAACAGTACCGAGGGGGTATTTTGATCGCGTGCGATCGCTAACCAATGCTTAACCAGAGGATGTTCGGGAACGTAGACGCGCAGTTGTAAAACCATGAAAACACTAGAACTCGATCGAGGGCTAAACTTTATCTTATCAGCTTTTTTCTCCCCACTTCCCGCTTCCCAACCCCCAAAACAGAGGTTAAAATAAAAGCAAGCCAGAAGCTTTCGAGCGACTTCTGACTTGGGGAATTTTAACGACGACGGGTTCTTTGTCGTCTCCGGGCTACTGCTTTACGCTTTCTCTTTTCTTGAGGGGTTTCAAAAAATTGATGCTTTTTGATATCCGCATAAATTCCCGCTTTCGCTACCTGTCGCTTAAAACGACGCAGGGCCGATTCGATCGCCTCGTTCTGACCAACTACCACTTGGGTCATTAACCTAATTCACCTCCTGTAATCGCTCTCTGCCTAAAAAATGCCAACTTCTCATTATAGCACAATCTAGGGTAAAAAGCGATCCAAGGCGGCCTTTAATTCTTCAATTTCTGTCTCGATACTACCTTCCTGGGCAGCCCGGGCAATACATTCGCTCAGATGTTCGTCAAGGATCATTCTGGCGACGCGATCAATCGCTCCGCGAATAGCGGCAATTTGCATCAAAACTTCGGGACAGGGACGATTTTCCGATACCATCGTCTTGATGCCGCGAATATGTCCTTCGATCCGCGAGAGACGGTTAATAATTTGCTTCAGGGAAGCTTCGCTATGGACGTGGGGGGTCCCTTTTGACTCGTGGTCATGGCCCGTCTCGTCGTGGTTGTGAAGGGGGTCGAAAGGGGTAATTTGATTAGTCAAGGGCTTACCGTCAATTCAGTTCTACTCTCTAGTGTGCCACAGTTGCGAACCCCAGTCCCTAGGATGATTTTGTCTGGTTTGAATTTCCGTTTAGGGGTCTTCGGTTTGCCAATCGGGGCAATTTTCCTCTTGATTCCAACCGGAGGGATGAAATCCACAAATTAGACGCTGACGGGTTTCTCGACTCTGACCGTAGGACTGACCGTGGTAGTGACGACAACCGATGCAGGTTTGGGGACGGGAGGAAGGCACTTGATTAAAACCAAGTTGCGATCGCAAAATTTGACACCTGGATTGATAATTGTGCCAGTTTTTGTAAATCTCTCTTTGTCGGATAAAATTGGCCGTATTCATTATTATCAGTGAACAGTAACCGGCTACCGGCACTCCACACCCTACCCCCAAGAAAAACTTTTTCGGTCAACCCTAATTATATCAATTAGCTTTAGTGAACCTCTTGCATAATTAATTTTTCAGGGTTCAAAAACGGCAAAAATAAGGATTAAATTGTCTAAAATCTGTGAATACACCATTTAATCGACTATTATTTGATTCTCCTGACTTTCGATTAGGAGTGAGAGATTAAAGCTGGTGATGGGATTTGAACCCGCGACCGGCTGATTACAAATCAGCTGCTCTACCACTGAGCTACACCAGCATTTTTGACCAACCTATTATAACACAAATAGGGCTTGCCGAAAAAGTTTTTCCTGGGGCCGGGTGTGGGGTTTTAAGCTAAGACCGATTTTAACCGTCTGTCCCCGTCGAGCCTATTCACCAGGCTGCTTTCCTCTTCCCTAGTCCGCGACCGGAAGACTAGGGAGCGATACACAGAGGTTCAATGAGTCCACAGGGATGACCAATAATCAGTTATCAGTGACCATTGACCGTTTAATAAGAGCCAGATTAATCCCCCTATTCCCAAAAGAATAGTCAAAACATAAAACTGTGATTGACCAGAAACATTATACTTTAAGGCACTGCCGCTAAAAATCGTCGCTAAACTGACCAAATTAACCAGACCATCAATAATATAACGATCGAGCCAAGCGGTAATTTTTGACAGGCTGCCCACCGCTAAAACCACGGTAAACTGATAGATGCGATCGAGATAGAAGTCATAAGCGAACAAATCTTGCAGGAATCGCAGTATTAACCCAGTTGGTCTCGCCCAAGCTCGTCTTAACTCTACCATTAACCCAATAACTAGGCCAATTACCCCAGAGGCTATCAGTAAGGGAAAACCCCAGACAATAGTAAAACTCTGGTTATTAACGAGAGGATTGGTGAAAGATAGCCAAAAATCCCAACGTAGGGGAATAATCGGGGCCAATAAAACGATTAAAATCAACGATACCATGGGCAAAGCCATCGGCCAGGCCACTTCCGGGGTGCGATGGGTCTTACTTTGGGTTTGTCCCAAAAAGACTAAACGAAAGACCCGAGTAAGATTGACGATGCTAAGACAATTAACAAAGATTAAAACCGCTAATAACCACCAAGGAATCGCCCATTCGCCACTTAACCACCGTTTTAACGTCCAAAACATCCCTAGGGGCATTAAAACCGTCATCCCTGCGGAACCTCCTAAAAAAGCCATGGTTGTAGCCGGCATTCTTGCCCAAATTCCCCCCATTTCCGTGATATTTTGGTTACTGGTGGTGAGAATTAAGGCTCCTGCGCTCATAAACAATAAGGCTTTTGCCACCGCATGGGAGAATAAAATTAGTAAGGCGATATCCACATGACCTAATCCCACCGCAATAAAGACCAAACCGAGATAGGCGCTGGTGGAGTGGCATAAAACCCGTTTAATATCAATTTGGGACAAGGCCATCAGAGAAGTACCAATTGCCGTCATTGTCCCCAACACTATTAAAACATCAGCAGCGATCGGAGATAGGGTAAATACCGGCTGCAGCTTAATTAAAACATAGGCCCCCGCCGAAACCACGATCGAGTTCCGCAGGATTCCGGCTGGATTGGGTCCCTCCATCGCCTCATCTAGCCACAAATTCAGGGGAAATTGGGCGCATTTACCCGTTGGACCGGCAATAAGGGCTAATCCTAATAAAGTCGCCGTCAGAGGCGGTACAGGGTTATTTACCGCCCAATTTTCTAACTGAGAAAAACTCAATCCCTCCCCGTAACTGGACAGAGCCACCAACCCCATCAATAAAATAATATCGCCGACGCGCTTGGTTAAAAAGGCATCTCGGGCCGCGGTTACGACCAAAGGTTGGGCATACCAAAAACCGACGAGGAGATAGGTAGAGACCGTTAACATCTCTAGGAAGGCGTAACTGAATAGTAGGGAGTCACTCAGGGCAATTCCTCCTAAAGCTGCCTCAAAAAAGCCCATTAAGCCATAAAATCTCGCCAAAGACCAATCCTTTTCCATGTAGCCAAGGGCATAGATTTGGGCCAAGAGACTGATGAGGGTAATCACTTCCAGCGTCCCTAAACTGACGGGAGAAAGTTCGATCGAAAGGGATAAACTAAGATCGGCCACTTTTACCCATTCAAAAGCCAGTTTAATCGTCTCTCGATGCCAAATTTGATTAAAAGCGATCGATCCGTGTATTAACCCTAAGACGGTCATCAATAGGTTAATATAAGCTGCCGGCCGCGGACCGGTCCGACTAATAATGCCTAAAGACCAAGGTAGGGTTAAAATCGAACCAATTAAGCCATAAATGGGAATTAACCAGCAGGTGTAAAGGAATAAATCTTTCATTCAGAGTGTTGGGGTGTTGGGGTGTTGGGGTGTTGGGATGTTAGGGTGTTAGGGTGTTAGGGTGTTAGGGTTTTAGTTGAAATTCCCCATTCCCCCATTTCCCCACTTCCCCATTTCCCCACTTCCCCACTTCCCTGTTTTTGGCCATAAAAAACTAACACTCGATCGAGCAGGGATCGAGTTTAGTCAATTTAGGTATTTTACAGTTAATCCTGCGATCAGGCTAAATGCGCTGTAATAAAGATTTACCGTGGGAATCGGTGCTACAGGTGGCGAATAATTGATATTGACGACTAAGAGCGAGAGCTTGTTCGGTTTCCCGTTGACTGGGTAGCCAGGGTTTGGGATTGCCGTAGGCATAAAAAGCCTCAATCCCATCAATACCCAATTCTACCGCCGCCGCCACTAAATCAGCTGCGGGACGATGATAACGAAAGGGATGGGCCAGAACCACTAAAGCCCCCGCTTGCTGTAAACTTGTAATGACTCTAGAGGCCAAAGCGAGATCTCCTTCCGGTTTGGTTCTTTGCAGATAGGGAGTCAAGAGGGTGTGAGCGGGATCGAAACCATAGCCAAGAATATGCACTTCTGTCTCTAAGAGATTCGCCGTAATTTCTACCCCTGTCCAGAGATGGGGTGGAGAACTCTTTAAATGCTGATTTTCCAGCCAAATTTGCGCTTGTCGATAACCTTCGATCGAGTGATGATCGGTAATTGCTAATCCTTTTAGTCCGATGTCTAAAGCTTGTCTCATCAAGTCTTGGGGACTCATTTGACCATCGGAACAATGGGTGTGAAGATGGAAATTGTAATGGTGGGGACAACTATCATAGCCAATATTTGCCCACACCGCTTTCAGGGCGAGGGTATCTTGAGCTAGGGGTGGAATTGTAGCAGAGACGACCATGCAGTATTGAGGAACTTTCCCAAAGATTACAAATTGTTAACAATCAGGATAACAAATAACAAAAAGAACTGGGTAGCTGCTGTCACCGGTAATACTAAATCCTGTTTCAACGGTATGGGGAAGTGGGGAGAGGGGAGAGGCTGACAGATGTAAGTATTTTACAACTAAGAGGAACGGGAGTGGTAAAAAGCATTAACGAGGGTAGGAGGGAAAGAACTCCAACGATGAAGGTGAATCGACAAACCTTTTAGTAAATCAGCAATTAGGGTAATAGAACCCAGCAGAAAACCAGAAATCTGACCTAAGGGTTTGAGATGGAGAGTTTTTCTAAAGACAGTATGTTGGGGGGGGGAAGTTGCGACAAATTGGCACTTCGGAAATTGATTTTCTGCTTCTCCACCCAGCATAACCATCCAGAGAGTGGCTACAGCCATAGTTAACCAAAGGCGTTCGGCAAGCTCTGGGTTAAGCAGGCCAGTGTTTTGCCTTTTGCAAGAGTGCCTCTTGCCTCGTCTGAAACTATGCACGACCACTGCTTGAGATATTTGTTTTTCAGCATTGCCTTTCACGAGGCTCCTCTAAATCTCTAGCTTGATTGTCTCACCCTGAGTGTGTGAGACTAAATCCTGTTTAAAAAGTATAGGATAGTGGGGTGTGGGGTGTCGGTAGAAACAATTCATAACTTGAGAGTTAATCACACTATTAAAAACGGATTTGGTATGACTGCTCACCTCTTTGTAATAAACCTACACCTGTCAGAACCTCCCACTCCCTTCGGGCCAGAAAAGGGGTAAGATAATAAGTTTAGTGATAAGATGACCGAATTGTAAGCGGGGACTTGATATGGCAGAAACCCTATTATTTAATGCTTTGCGACAGGCGATCGATGAGGAAATGGGCCAGGACCAGACAGTATTTGTTTTGGGTGAAGATGTGGGACATTACGGCGGTTCCTACAAAGTTACCAAAGATCTCTACAAAAAATATGGCGATTTAAGGGTTTTAGATACTCCCATCGCTGAAAATAGTTTTACGGGCATGGCAGTGGGGGCAGCCATGACGGGATTACGTCCGATTATTGAAGGCATGAATATGGGTTTTCTTCTGCTTGCCTTTAACCAAATTGCCAACAATGCTGGGATGTTACGTTATACCTCCGGCGGTAATTTTAAAATCCCCATGGTTATCCGTGGTCCGGGGGGTGTGGGCAGACAATTAGGGGCGGAACATTCCCAACGTTTAGAGGCCTATTTTCACGCAGTACCAGGCCTAAAAATTGTCGCTTGTTCCACTCCCTACAATGCCAAAGGTTTATTAAAATCGGCGATTAGAGATAATAACCCCGTGCTTTTCTTTGAACACGTTCTTCTCTATAATCTCAAGGAAAATTTACCTGATACCGAGTATCTTTTACCGCTCGATAAAGCCGAAATCGTTCGCAAGGGAGAAGATATCACCATTCTCACCTATTCGCGGATGCGTCATCACTGTTTACAGGCATTAAAACAGTTAGAAAAAGATGGCTATGATCCAGAAATTATCGATTTAATTTCCCTGAAACCCTTTGATATGGAGACGATTGCCGCTTCGATTCGCAAGACTCACAGGGTGATTATCGTGGAAGAATGTATGAAAACTGCGGGAATTGCTTCTGAGTTAATTGCTTTAATTAATGAGCAGTTATTCGATGAATTGGATGCCCCCGTGTTAAGATTATCTTCCCAAGATATCCCCACACCTTATAACGGTAATCTAGAAAGATTGACGATTATTCAACCTAATCAAATTGTCGAAGCTGTCCAAAAAATGGTCGGTGATCGCATTTAAAAAATTCTCCTTTTGATACTGAAGTTATGCAGAGACAAAATTGGTTATTGTTACTGATCATCGGCCTGGTTGTTGCCTCGATCATCATCCTGATTAAGTTACCCCTACAATTAGGTTTGGACTTGCGCGGTGGTAGTCAATTAACCATTCAGGTTAAACCCACTGAAACCGTCAAAACCATTCAACCTAATGATTTAAAAGCCGTACAAAATGTGATTGAAAATCGCGTTAATGCCCTCGGTGTTTCTGAATCATTAGTGCAGACTGTGGACAGTAAAAATCAGGTAATCGTGCAACTACCAGGGGTTACAAATCCCAAAGAAGCTGAGAGAAACCTAAATGTTCAGGCCCAATTAGAATTTCGTCAGCAAAAACAAGGTACAGAAGGAGAATTCCGGGCTGAATACTCGATTTTTCAACAAAAAAAAGCGGAATTAGCCGCCCTCAAAACTGAGAATAAACCCGAAAATGCCGCTAAAATTGCCGAACTAGAACAATCTCTGCAAAAATCTCAAGAGGCAATTTTAAATTTATTTGAATCGGTGGACTTAACCGGAAAAAATCTGCAAAATGCCACTATTAGTTCCACCCAAGGCACTAACTGGGAAGTGGCCATTACTTTCGACTCGGAAGGGGGCAATAAATTTGCCGAACTGACTAAAGTGATTGCGGGTACTGGTCGCAGTATTGGGATTTTCCTCGATAATGAATTAATTAGCGCCCCTGTAGTCGATGTGCAGTTTGCCCAAACGGGAATTACAGGAGGCCGGGCCGTGATTACTGGTAATTTTACCGCCGAAACTGCCAACGATCTAGCGATTCAATTGCGCGGTGGTTCCCTACCTTTCCCCGTCAAAGTGGAAGAAATTCGCACCGTCGGGGCAACTTTAGGGCAGGATAGCATCCGTCGCAGTATCTACGCTGGTTTAGTGGGTTTACTGTTAGTTTTAATCTTCATGGCGGTTTATTACCGTTTACCCGGTATTATTGCCGATATTTCCCTGATTATCTATACTATTCTCTCTCTGGGGGCTTTTGCCTTAGTAGGAGTCACGATGACGTTACCCGGTATTGCTGGATTTATCCTCAGTATCGGTATGGCAGTTGATGCTAATGTACTGATTTTTGAACGTACCCGGGAGGAATTAAGAGCGGGAAAATCCCTATTTCGGGCGGTGGAGTCGGGATTTTATCGGGCTTTTTCCAGTATTCTCGATAGTAATGTCACTACTTTAATCGCCTGTGCTGCCTTATTTTGGTTGGGTTCGGGATTAGTCAAGGGTTTTGCTTTAACTTTAGCCATTGGGGTAGCTGTGAGTATGTTTACCGCTTTAACCTGTAGTCGTACTCTCCTGTTAATCACCGTGTTAAACGTCCCCAGCGTCCGTCAAAAACCCCAACTTTTCTGCCCTAATTTACCGACAAATCAATAATCAGTTATCAGTTATCAGTTATCAGTTATCAGGAGTCAGGAGTCAGGAGTCAGGAGTCAGGAGTCAGGAGTCAGGAGTCAGGAGTCGGTCGTCAGGAGGAGATAGGGTGATAGGGTGATAGGGTTTTGGGGTGATAGGGTGATGAGACAACTTCCCCACTTCCCCACTTCCCCACTTCCCCACTTCCCCACTTCCCCACTTCCCCACTTCCCCACTTCCCCACTTCCCCACTTCCCCACTTCCCCACTGATTACTGCTTACTGATAACTGCTTACTGATAACTGAAAAATCTCCCCACTCCCCAAATCCCTTTTTTCCTTTTTCCTTTTTCCTTTTTCCTTTTTACTTTTTACTTAATCGATATGGCATTTAACGTTACAAAACAGCGTAATTTTTGGTGGACAGTCTCGGCCTTGCTGACGATTGGTAGTATTTTGGCCATGGTGATTTCTTGGTTCACTATTCAAGCGCCTTTGCGACCGAGTTTAGATTTTGTTGGTGGCACGAGAATTCAGATAGAATTAGCCTGTGCTAAAAAGAATACCTGTGAGAAACCCTTAACTACTGCCGAAGTGCAAGCAATTTTAGACGAGGAAGGATTGGGTAACAGTAGTGTGCAGGTGTTGGATAAATATACTTTATCGGTGCGGACTAAAACCCTGGCAGAAGAACAGAGAACAAAATTACTCGACACCTTAAATCAGAAAATTGGCACCTTTGACCCCGAAACCGGTCAAATCGATACCGTCGGGCCCACCATCGGTCAAGAATTATTTAGGTCGGGATTTTTAGCTTTATTAGTGTCATTTTTTGGCATTGCCGTCTATCTAAGCTTCCGTTTTCAACGGGATTACGCTTTTTTTGCCATTGTCGCCCTGCTGCACGACGTTTTGATCACTTTAGGGGTCTTTGCGGTTTTAGGCTTAATTGCGGGGGTAGAGGTGGATAGTTTATTTTTGGTTTCCCTCTTGACAATTGTGGGCTTTTCTGTTAATGACACAGTGGTAATTTATGATCGCGTCCGGGAAAATTTTGCTAATACCCCCGAATTATCCGTGGATGAAATTGTCGATAATGCGGTGAGTCAAACCCTAACTCGTTCGATTAATACCACCCTGACCACTTTATTGCCTCTGGTGGCGATTTTTCTCTTTGGTGGCACGACCTTAAAATATTTTGCCCTAGCTTTAATTATTGGTTTCGTAGCGGGGGCCTATTCGAGTATTTTTATCGCTAGTACCCTACTAGCTTGGTGGCGCGGTCGTTCCCATCGACCCACACTCAATTACAGTTAGGATGCCATTGGTGAAGAATCAGTCGGTCTTGGATAGGTCGTAATAGTAATTTCAACCTGTTGATTGAGACGACCCAAAATTGATATCAAACGGTCAATAGTAAAGCGTTCCAAATTAGCATGGCGAATCTGAACAAATTCACTGTGATTAATTCCAGTTCGCACTTGAGCATCGCGGGTTGATAAGTCTTCCTTCTCCAGAACCTTGATAATTTCAGCAGCAAGCAGTGCTTTCGCTTGTCGCACGTCCGCATCTACATCGCCAAAATCGCGGTACACATTCCCGCTACCTTGTACCAGTTCAAATTGTTCTTCACTCATGAGAGTTCCTCCTTCAATCGCTTGAGCCGTGCTTTGATAACTTCGACTTCTTGCTGTGGTGTTTTGATCCCTTTTGGGGATTTTTTCTGGAAGGCATGAATCACCCAGATAGCCTCACCTAACTGGACAGCATAAATAGTTCGATAGGCATCCCCCTTGAAAGGTAGAGCAATCTCGAACACACCAGAACCTATCCCCTTAAAAGGTTTGGTTAGGGATGATTTTGCCCCTTCTGCTGCAATAGTTAAAGCGTCAAGTACAATTTCTTGGGCTTCCTTGGGAAACTTTTGAAAATCTTTCCGTGCCGCTTTAATCCAAGATATAGGACGGGTATTACGCATTCGCTTATGGTGATATAACTGATACCACCTGTCAAGCCCCATTATAGTAAATCCAAAGATGGCTTTTAGTTGTCAGCTAAATTTTTTGACCAATTGGGTCAAATTGCTTCAAGAGATTTGATTGCGAACGCCACTAAAAGCGGCATAGGCGATCGCTATAGCATCTACAGCATCATTAATGGGCATTTTTGTCAATCCGAATAAATACTTAATTTGTTCGGCCACCTCCGCTTTAGTGGCCCTACCATGGCCCAGATGACATTTCCAACTAGCTTGATGGAGGAAAATCGGTTCAATTCCCCCATCGCGGCAGCTAACCAGATTGATAATTCCCAATGCTTGCAGGACTCCACCAGCTGCCTTGATTTGCCGGTTAAAAAAGGGCATTTCTACGGCAATTTCCCCCGGTTTATATTCTGCGATTAACTCCTTTAAATCCCGTTCAATTTCAATCAAACGCTGGGCAGTAGAAAGATTTTTAGAAGTTTCGATCGTGCCGTAATCGACTAAAATCGGCATTAACTCACCATTATCCCGGAGAATAGCCCAACCGACAATCGCTAATCCGGGGTCGATACCCAACCAAGTAGTCATAGATTAAGCCAAAAAATCTTGGACGATTTGGAGAATTCTTTGGGATGCTTGTCCATCTCCAAAAGGATTAATGGCATTAGCCATACGATCATAGGCGATTTTATCCCTTAATAATTCTCCCGCTGCGGCTAAAATTTGCCCTGGATTAGTCCCAATTAATTTTGCGGTTCCCGCTTGTACTGCTTCCGGTCTTTCTGTGGTTTCTCGCAATACTAAAACAGGTTTTCCTAAACTGGGGGCTTCTTCTTGAATGCCCCCAGAATCAGTTAATAATAAATAACAGCGTTGAATCGCCCCCACTAACTCGGCATAATCGAGAGGTTCGGTTAAAAATACCCTGGGATGATTGCCCAAAGCGGACTGAATTGGTTCTCGGACAGTAGGATTGCGATGCAGGGGTAATAATAGGGCTGTATCGGCATATTTTTCTAGTAACAAAGTGAATCCTTTGATAATATCCTGTAACGGTTCGCCCCAATTTTCCCGGCGGTGAACCGTGGCTAATAAAACCCGATAATCTGACCAATTTAAGCCCGCAATTTGACATTCTGGGGCGGTTTTGGCTACGGTTAATAAAGCATCAATAACTGTATTACCGGTGTGGTGAATATTGCCCGTCACCCCAGATTTTTGTAAATTTTCCACGGCTAAAGTAGTGGGAGCAAAATGTAGGGTAGTCAGTTGAGAAATTAGGCGGCGATTAGCTTCTTCGGGATAGGGATTATAGATATCATTAGTTCTTAATCCTGCTTCCACATGAGCGATAGGAATTTGTTGATAAAAAGCCGCTAAAGCAGCAGCAAAAGCAGTGGTAGTATCACCTTGCACAATAATTAAATCTGGTTTTATGCGCTCAAAAACTGTTTCTAAACCCCGTAAACTACGGCAAGTAATATCGGTTAAAGTTTGACGAGTTTGCATAATATCGAGATTTTCATCTGCTTTTAAAGCAAATAATTCCATCACCTGCGCTACCATTTCTTTATGCTGTCCCGTCAGAATTACATGGGTTTGAAACTGTTCCGATTCTTGAAAAGCACGAATAACGGGAGCTAATTTAATCGCTTCAGGACGAGTTCCAAGAGTAATACAAATTGATTTCGACATATTATTATCAGTTATCAGTTATCAGTTATCAGTTATCAGATGTGAGTTTTCAGTTCACTGATTACTGTTGAATGATCCATGAAAATCTATTGAATTGTGCTGTTTTGTCATTTTTCACCGGTGGGGGTTTGTTGAACGATAACTTGGGGATAGAGTTGCATTTGCTGAGGATTTAAAGGTCGAGAGATGGTCAAAACTTTTTGTTTAGCTAACTCTTGAGTCATGGTATCTAAAGTTTGAGCGATACGCAAATTATATTCTAATTGTTCCCCAGAAGAAAGCAGATTACTTAAGCCATCAATTAAACGTCTTAAATTCTCGCGAAATTGGGGATCACCGATTAACTCATCGATATCGGAGGTGATTTTTTGAGTATTTTCAAAAGTCACCCTAGCGGATTCAAGAGTTTTTTGCAGTACGACTATTGTAGCAGGATCGTTAATAGTTTTAGTAATTTCTCGTAAATTATTCGATGTTTCCACCGCATTATTTAAAATAGTCTCGATATTTTGCATTACTTGTTTAGTATCAATTTCATCTAAACCTGCATTCAACCTCAGGGCGGTATTATTGAGATTATTAGCGAGACTACCAATACCTAAACTAGCTTGATTAATATTACCGAGAGTATCAACAATTTGTCCGCGATTTTCGCTGAGAACAGCATTGATATTAGCGACTAATTGGGAAGATTGTTGAAAAGTTCTGCTGATTTGACTGCGGTTTTCCTGCACGGTACTATCTAAAGTATTGATAAAACGGGAGGCATTATTAGCTGTATTAGTGACCGAGCGACTGGTGGCAGCTAATTCCAAGGATAGACGAGAGAGTTCTCTTTGAGCATTACGGATAGTCTGGGAGGTATCATCGGATAAACGGGCGATTTTTTTGGCTGCTATAGCGGTATTTTTGGTGACATCATTGAGATTACCCACAAATTCAGGACTGGTAAAAGTATCCACTAAACGACCAACACTAGACATTAATTGTGTTCCTGTTGTCCCCTGTAAACGAGTATTATTACAGAGAATTAACTGTTGATCACAGTCGGGACCCAGAGGGTCGAGATTTTTGGCCTCAGCACTTAAAGAAACTAAGGGAGTGATATCGATAGCTGCCTCCCCAATTAATCCAGAAAGATTGGTAGTAACAGTTACCTTCCTAGGCATAACTAAGGTAGCAGAAGCGATTTCGGCAATAACTTCCACTTGATTACTCCCCGGGATAAAACTCGTAATTCTTCCCACTCTCACCCCGCGAAAACGCACCGGTGCCCCGACTTGTAACCCTTCCACGTCAGCAAACTCGAAGATTAATTGATAGGTTCTTTGACCAAATCCTCCCCCGCGAACCCAGATAGCGAGCGCCCCAAAGACCAATAATCCGCCTAGGGCAAATAAACCCAGTCTTCCTTCCCGTAAAGCTCGCGAACTCTGCATGATTTTTCTCTCATTCTCGATAGTTCTTAATTTAGCTTAATCTAGCTTAAACGATTGTCCTAATCGGGCCTTCAATGCTGGCGCTAAAAAATTGCCGGATCATGGGATGATCGGTACGATCGATATCTGCCACTAATCCCTGCCATTGCACTTTTCCCTGATAGAGAAATACTACTCGATCGGCGGTGCGTCGGATGGTACTTTGTTGGTGAGAAACCATCACATAAGTGTTCGCAGACCCCGATTTTTCATGGAGAGTCCGCACTAGATCCTCGATAATTGTGGAAGCTATCGGGTCTAATCCGGCGGTAGGTTCATCATACAGCAGTAATTCAGGATTATCAGCCAGATTATCGGGATTAGTGATAATAGCGCGGGCAAAAGCCACCCGTTTACGCATTCCCCCCGATAGTTCCGAAGGATAAAGGTCACTAATTCCCTGTAAACCGACCATTTCCAGGCTTTTTTCCACTAATTCCCTAATTCTGGCTTTTTTTAACTTAGTTTGTTCATAAAGATAAAAACCGACATTTTCCCCGACGGTGAGAGAATCAAACAGGGCCGTTTGTTGAAAAACCAAGGAAGTTCGCATCGCTTCTCGACCATCTTCTAGCAATCCCTGACGCAATTGACCTTTAATACGAATTTCTCCGCCATTTATCCCCGTTAATCCCGCAATTAACCGTAAAACCGTTGATTTTCCCGTTCCCGACGGACCGATAATTACTAGGGCCTCCCCTCGATAAATGGTTAAATCTAATCCGTCGAGAATAACATTATCCCCGAATCTTTTCGATACTCCTCTCAATTCAATTAACGGTTCTTTAATCATCGCTTAATTATCTTATAACCTCTGGAATTTTAGGGAGATGGGGAAGTGGGAAGTATTTTCAGTGAACAGTAAACAGTAATCAGTGAACTGAACTCTGATAACTGATAACTGATAACTGATAACTGACTCGATTCTGGCTGCTATAGTAGAAAAGCACCCATTGCTGACGATATCTGAGGTAGATTGCCGTGACTATTGCTTTAGACCAACTGCTTACCCCCGACATTTTTCGACCGGCGCGTTATTTGGGCAACGAGTTAGGTGCTAAACATAAAGAATGGGCAAGTGCTGTGGTTCGTTGGGTGTTAACCTATCCGGAAGTGTACGAAGTGGGGGCATCTAACCTCGGCCATATTATCCTCTACAATATCCTCAATGCTCAACCCCGCCAACTTTGCGATCGCACTTATCTACCCGCACCGGATTTAGCCCAAAAACTCAAACAGACAAAAACCCCCCTATTTGCCCTAGAATCCCGTCGTTGCCTCACCGATTTTGATATTCTGGGTTTTAGTCTCAGTTACGAGCTAGGAGCCACCAATATTTTAGAAATGCTCGACCTAGCGGCAATTCCCTTGACTTGGAGAGCAAGAGACTCGGGTAACTATCCGCTAATTTTTGCTGGGGGACAAACTGCCACCTCTAACCCCGAACCCTACGCCGACTTTTTTGATTTTATCGCCCTCGGTGATGGCGAAGAATTATTGCCAGAAATCGGTTTAATTTTAGAAGAAGGTAAACTAGCTAATCTAAGCAAAGAAGAACTATTACTAGATTTAGCCCAAATTCCGGGGGTATATGTCCCCCGTTTCTACGATGTCACCCCAATCGGTGCAGTTATCCCCAATCGTGACGATGTACCGCAAAGAATTTTACGCCGGGTAGCCACTCCTATCCCAGCCTATTCTATCGGTTTAGTTCCCTTCGTGGAAACGGTTCACGATCGCCTGGTGGTGGAAATTCGTCGCGGTTGCACTCGGGGATGTCGTTTTTGTCAACCGGGGATGTTAACCCGTCCCGCGCGGGATGTGCAACCGGAAGCAGTCATCGAATCGATTGAAAAAGGAATGCGAGCGACAGGATATAACGAATTTTCCTTATTATCTCTCAGTTGCTCCGATTATCTAGCTTTACCTGCCGTGGGTATGGAGATTAAAAACCGTCTCCAGAATGAGAATATATCTCTATCCTTACCCAGTCAAAGAGTCGATCGCTTTGACGAAAATATTGCTAACATAATTGGGGGCAATCGTCAATCGGGTTTAACCTTTGCACCGGAAGCGGGAACCCAACGAATGCGCGATGTAATTAACAAAGGGTTAACCAACGAAGAATTACTCAGAGGGATAAAAACTGCCGTCGAACAGGGTTGGGATAAGGTCAAACTCTATTTTATGATCGGTTTGCCGGGGGAAACCGATGTGGATGTCATCGGTATCGTGGAAACGGTGCGCTGGTTGCGTCGGGAATGTCGTTTACCGAAGCGGAAACCCCTCGATTTTACCCTAACTATCTCGAATTTTACGCCTAAACCCCATACCCCCTTCCAGTGGCATTCCGTCTCCACGGCCGAATTTATCCGCAAACAGGAGTTATTAAAACAGGAATTCCAGGGTATGAGAGGGGTAAAAGTCAATTATACCGATGTCCGCATCTCGGCCATGGAAGATTTTATCGGTCGCGGTGACAGAAGTTTAGGGAAAGTGGTGCTGCGTGCTTGGCAATTGGGAGCGGGGATGGATGCTTGGTGGGATAATACAGAAAAAGCCTATCAAGCATGGTCACAGGCGATCGAAGAATCCGGTTTAACTTGGAAATATCGTCAGGTAGAACAGGGAGAATGGAATATTTTTGCCGATACAGACAAAGATATTTTAGAGCGTCCTTTGCCCTGGGATCATCTGGATACCGGTATCGATAAAAAATGGCTAGAGGAGGACTTAAAACGCGCCCTAGACGCGGCAACGGTTCCCGATTGTTCTTTTGAGGGTTGTTCCCATTGTGGCGTTTGTAGCGTCGATTTTGGCCATAATATCGTCATTGAAGCGCCTGCGATTCCCGCTTTTGCCGGACATTTTCAACCCAATCAAGAACGCGCCCAAAGAATTCGGGTTTGGTTTGGCAAAATTGGCGAAATGGCCCTAGTTAGCCACTTGGATCTGGTGCGTTTATTTGATCGCGTCGTCCGTCGGGCTGCTATTCCTATTTCCTTTACTGGTGGATTTCACCCCGGTCCGCGCATTTCGATCGCTAATGCTTTATCCTTGGGAGCAACCAGTAGCGGTGAGATTGTCGATTTTGAATTGACAAAAGTAATCGATTTAGAGACTTTTAAACAACAGTTAAGCGCGCAATTACCCGCAGATTTGCCGGTTTATCAGGTGGAAGAAATTCCCTTAAATGCTCCTGCTGCCACCCGTTTGTTAGAAAAAGCCGAGTATTTGCTCACTTTTAATAGCGAGGGAATTGACTGCCAACAGTGGCAAAATTGGCTCGAGGCAATTAAGCAAGCAACGGTGATGGAACGGGAAAAAACCACCAAATCCGGCAAAAAAGTCACGATTAATCTGCGAGAACAATTATATGAATTAGAGTTAAAAACTGTTGACAAAGAAGCCGTTTTGTGCTATGTGGGCAGTTGTCGCAATGATGGCACTTTACTGCAGCCCGATCATATCGTCGAGATGTTAGAACGGGTTTCTGGCCAAGAAATTTCGCTGCTTAATTTTCACCGTCAGCGCTTGATTTTAGGGACTTAACTAGGGTTTGCGGCAAAAAGTTGCCTGTCCTCATTCCTCTAAACTTATCCCAAGGCATCGAAGATTTTAAACATGGGCAAGTACATAGACAAAAGAATAGTTCCCACCATCCCGGCAATACCGACCATCATCAAGGGTTCAATGATACTGGTTAAAGCTTTAACGGCCTGCTCCACCTCATCTTCGTAGAAATCCGCCACTTTCATCATCATGGCATCTAATTCTCCCGTTTCCTCCCCAATACTAATCATTTGAATTGCCAAAGCTGGGAAAACATTGGCTTTTTGTAGAGCCAAACTCATCATTCCCCCCTGCTGAATTTCCGCCTTGGCACCAGAGATCGCATTGGCAATTACCTGATTCCCCACCGTATTACAAACGATATCAAGGGAACTCAAAATCGGGACACCAGAACGGGTCAGAGTCCCAAAAACCCGGCAAAATCTAGCCACAGCTGATTTTTCATTCAAATCACCAAAAAGAGGCATTTTAAGGAAAAACCGGTCAATTTGCAGACGACCCATCGGGGTTTTGTAATAGCGACGCAGTAAAAAAACCGTGGCAGTAATGGTGACAATCGGAATTAAAATCAACCAACTACGCATCACACCACTTAAAAAGAGCATAAATTGCGTTAAAGCTGGTAGTGGCACGTTTAAATCGGTGAAAATTTTGGCAAACACGGGAATTAAAAAGATGGTCATCCCGAAAAACACAATTATCGCCAAAATTCCCACCGCTACCGGATAGGTCATCGCTGATTTAATCTGGTTTTTCAAGCGGGCCATATCTTCCAAAAGTTTCGAGAGACGGTTCAGCACTTCATCAAGTACCCCCCCCGTCTCTCCAGCTTCGATCATACTGATATAAAGTTCATCAAAACATTCGGGATGTTTGGCCATCGCTTCCGATAACGGACTGCCTTGCTGTACCTCAGCACTAATCGCTTGTAGGGCTTTTTTCATCTTGGGATTACCGCATTGATCCCCCAAAACTCCCAAACATCTCACAATCGCCACACCAGCATTAATCATCACCGAAAATTGACGGGAAAAAACCGCTTTATCTTTGATGGAAATGCTGGAGAACATCAACTCTAAACTGGAAAGATCGATCTCTCCCCCCAGTTTTTTGATTTTACCGACGGCAGCATATTTTGTCTTCAGTATCCTCCGGGCCTGCTCGGGAGACATGGCCTCAATTTTCTCTTGGAAAACTTTTCCATATCTGTTTTTAACTTGTGCGACAAAAGTAGGCATAGGACAAATCAGTTATCAGTTATCAGTTATCAGTTATCAGTTATCAGTTATCAGTTATCAGTTATCAGTTATCAGTTATCAGATTGGAGTTTTAAGTGGGTAGATAGTGTTAAGTGAAAACTTCGGTACTTTCTTTTCACTGATTACTGTTCACTGATAACTGATAGGGGCTGACGAACGCTTAAAGGTTACTATTTGTTATTAAATCCGGGCTTTAGCGTTAACGCTGGCCCCAGCGACCAGACGTTGTAATTCATCGGGTTTACCACTTTTAGAAATTGCCTCTTCCAAAGAGACAACACCCCTAACAACTAAATTAGCTAATCCCTGTTCCATGGTTTGCATTCCTAACTTCATTCCCGTTTGAATGGCTGAGTAGATTTGGGGGGCTTTTCCTTCGCGAATTAGGTTGGCAATCGCTGGAGTTACCACCATGATTTCCTGTACCATTGCCCGGCCAAATTCCCCCGGTTTAGGATTTTTTTTCTTGACTAGGTTTTGACTAAAAACTGCTAGTAAAGAGTTGGATAACATGGCGCGAATTTGTGCCTGTTGGTTAGCGGGGAAAACGTCAATAATCCGATCCACTGTTCCCGCTGCCGAGCTAGTGTGTAGGGTTCCCAAGACTAAGTGACCGGTTTCTGCCGCCGTGATCGCCAAACTAATTGTTTCTAAATCCCGCATTTCTCCCACAAGGATAATATCAGGATCTTCCCGCAAAGCTGCCCTTAAAGCGTTAGCAAAACTCTTGGTATCTTCTCCTTTTTGTCGTTGGTGAAACAGGCTTTTTATATTAGGAAAAACGTATTCAATTGGGTCTTCTACAGTTAAAATATGTTCAGATCTGGTTCTATTAATTAAGTCTAAAATTGCCGCTAAAGTGGTAGTTTTACCTGAACCTGTTTGCCCAGTTACGAGAATTAATCCCCTCGGTCTTTCCGATAATTCTCGGACTATTGCTGGTAAATTTAATTGTTCAAAGTTAGGAATTTTAGAGGACAAAGCCCTTAAACAAGCGGCATAAGCCCCCCTTTCTTTATAAACATTGACCCTAAATCTTGCCAATCCCTTCACCCCGTAGGAACAGTCTAATTCCCAATTCTGCTCTAACTCTTTTCTTTGGGTATTATTGAGCATACTAAAAATCAATTTCTGACAATCTTGCGGGGTTAAAGATTCTTCATTAATCGGGGACAGTTTGCCACTAATACGAAAATAGACCGGCGCCCCGGACTGAATGTGCATATCGGAACCGCCCATCTCGACCAATTGTTCCATTAAATCTTCGATCATTAATTCCATAGGTTAAACCCCATCTATAAGGTAAAATCAGTGAACAGTAACCAGTGAACAGACATTAGGAAAGTGCTATTTAAGACTACTCACTTAATACTCCTTAGTTAAAACTCAAATCTGATCACTGATAACCGATAACCGATAACTGAAAAACTGTCTTAATCACTAAATCGCGGTGTCATACAATAGGGACAATCGAGCCATTCTGGTTGTAGTTCGGCGCGACAACCACGACAGATTAAACCGCTTTTACGTTTGGCTTTTAGTTCCGATTCCAGACCAGAATCGGTAAATGTCACCCGTTCCACCTCTTCGAGGGTGGTGTAACCCTCGCGCACCAGATTTAAACTATAGGCGAGGAGTGTCACCATGCCCTCGTCGACGGCCGCCTCCTTAATGCGATCGGTGGTTGCCCCTTGGTTAATTAACTGCTGCAGTCGTTCACTATTCTGCATTACCTCATAGACCCCGACGCGACCTTTATAACCGCTGCCGCTACATTTGGGACAAAGATTACCCTGTTTTCGCGCCTGTTGAATTTCCTCTAGGGTCAGGGTATTAGCCTTATAAAAGGTCACTTCCCGTTCATTGGCCGCGGCAAGACCGAAACGGGCCAATTCCCCTTGACCGGGGTGATAGGCGACTCGGCACTCAGTACAGACGCGGCGCACGAGACGCTGGGCCAAGACTCCCAAGAGGGAACCAGAAATCATAAACGGTTCAACCCCCATCTCGTCGAGACGAGCGATCGCACCTGCGGCATCGTTGGTGTGTAGGGTAGTTAGGACCAAGTGACCGGTTAGGGCGGCCTCGATCGCTGTTTTAGCCGTTTCCTTATCCCTAGTTTCTCCCACCAGAATCACATCCGGATCTTGTCGCAGGAAGGCCCGGAGAATCGAGGCGAAATCCATGCCCTTTTCCCGAATTACCTGCACCTGGGTGATACCCGGTAGAGAATATTCGATCGGGTCCTCGGCGGTATTAATATTAACTCCGGGGTAATTTCTTTCCGCTAAGACCGAGTATAAAGTGGTGGATTTCCCCGAACCGGTCGGGCCTGTCACCAGCAACAGACCAAAGGGACGACTAGCCATATCTCGGACGATTTGCAGGGTTTTTTGATCGGTGATTAGTTTATCTAAACCCAACTGGGTGGCCGAGTTGTCGAGAATCCGTAAACAGACTTTTTCCCCGTAGCGACTGGGCAGGGTATTAACCCGAAAATCCACTTTCCGCCCTTGATAGATCCGCCGAATTTTACCATCTTGGGGAAGACGACGTTCGGCGATATCGAGATCGGCCATGATTTTAAAACGGGCAGTGACCGCCGGGGTAATTTTTTTCGGCAGTGGATCAAAAGCTTGATGAAGAACTCCATCTTTGCGAAAGCGAATTTTCAGGAATTCTTCTTGGGGTTCGATGTGAATATCCGAGGACCCTTCCTGTAGGGCCTTAGCTAGAATTTTATTGACCAGGTTGATGACGGGGGCCTGATTAGCCTCCCCTTCCCCGAGATCATCGGCCGCTTCATCGTTAGCCGCACTGGAGGCCACCTCAATATTGCCGACAATATCGGTCAGATCCGAGAGTTTTTCCAGTTCTTTTTCTTTTTGCAGTCGGGCTTTTTCCTGGTCTAGTTCCGATTGGGCCCGATGGAATTTTTCCAGTAATCTTTCATAATCTTCGCCGGTAATCACCAAACGCTGTAAACCTAAATCCCTGGGGCGGAGAATGCGGTTAATATCGTCGGAAGCATCGAGGTTGTCGGGATCGACCATGGCTATCAAAATCGCAGCCGGCTCCCCTTCGATCTTTCGCAGGGGGATGAGACGATAGCGACGACAAAGATCGATCGGAATCAAAGAGTCGATCAATCGCGCTATTTCCATTTCATCCACATCGGTTAATTCGGGGTCGATCGATTCGACTCCGTAGAGAATTTTTAATTCAAATAACTGATTTTTCTTATACTGTCGCTGCAAATCTGGGGGCAAAGGGCGCCCGGTTAGTTGTTGTAATATTTCTACTAGCGATCGTCCCGATTTCCGTGTTTCCACTAGGGCCTGTTGCATTTGGTCGGCACCGATATAGCCCGACTGCACCAACTTGTTGCCAAAGGGGGAAAAGTAATTGCGTAGGGCAACGGCACGGGTTTTCTTGGCAGAAAATGTCATAGACGATTCTTAACCTCTCCACTACCCTTAAATGTTCCCAATCTTACTGATAAAATTTTATTCTAGCAAAAATTTTTCTAGATCACTGATTATCTATCGGGGTCGCTTATATCCAGTTACCCATCTTGTCCACAAAATGTTACATTAAAGCTTGAACCTTGATTATTAACTGGTACTTAAAGACCAAAATTAGCAGTAAATGGTCATATATCGCCAAATTACCAACTATAATTGTATACCATGAGTGCAGAACCGAATAACTCAACAATTTTCGACGAAAACCAAGAATCCTTTCCTAATTCCCCCGAATCCCTTAGCACCGAATCAGAAGCCAGTGTCACCGATGAAGCCAAAACGGTAACGGACAAGTCCGCCTCTAGCGAGGAATTTTCCCTCCTAGGCGGAATGACTATCGATGCTCTAGAAGAGGAAATCGACACTCTCAAACAGCAGTTAGAGGAGCAAACCCAACAGGTTGATGCCTACAAGAAACGCTATATCACTCTAGCGGCCGAGTTCGACAATTTTCGCAAGCGCACAGCCAAGGAAAAAGAGGAACTGGAAACAAAAATCAAGGGCAAAACCCTGATGGAAATTCTTGGCGTGGTGGATAATTTTGAGCGCGCCCGTACTCACATTAAACCGGCTAATGATGGCGAAACGGCTATTCACAGGAGTTACCAAGGGGTCTGTAAAACCTTAGTAGAGAGTCTCAAGCGTTTAGGCGTTTCCCCCATGCGTCCGGAAGGTCAACCCTTTGATCCCACCCACCACGAAGCGATGATGCGGGAGTACACCGATGAATATCCGGAAGGCACGGTGATCGAGCAGTTAGTGCGAGGATACACTCTCGGAGAACAGGTCCTGCGTCATGCTTTGGTAAAAGTGGCCGCCCCCAAAGAGACAGATCCTAACGCTGATCAGTCAGAATCTACTTCCATTCCATCCCAGGAATCGGTCTAAAATCTCCATGGGGATTAAACCAGTTCGAGGTTTAGGTATTAGCTGGTAGGGTCTGTATTCCCTCCCTGTCCCCTATCCCCACTGACTTGAAAGTGGGAAGTGGGAAGTGGGAAGTGGGGAGAAGGTTTTTAGATTTATTCAGCAAACCCTCTGGATCTTTTAATTAAAAACGCTTCTATACCCAAGGCTTTTGCCCCTTGGTAGTCCTCTTTTTTACTATCGCCAATATGCCAAGCTTGTGCGGGAGGACAATCATGTTTTTGCAGGGCGATTTGAAAAATTTCAGGAGCGGGTTTAGCTGCTCCTACCTGAGAAGAAATCGTGATCGATCGAAAAAAATATTCTAAGCCTAATTCGGCCAAAACTTGGTAGATACGACTATCAAAATTAGAAATAATGCCCAACTCGATCCCCTGAATCTGCCAGAGTCTTAAAGCAGGAATGACATCCTCGTACAGCCCCCAAGGCTCGGCCGTGGCAAAATGACGGTAAAGTTCGCCAAAAAAAGCCTCAAAATCGGGAAATCTTTCCAGATAACCTAAATCATTAAAAACTGCTCCAGTCAGCGATCGCCACCAGCGATACTCTAACTCAGGAATTTGTGCCGGTTCAACCTTAGGAAAAGCCAGGGGGGGAGAAGTGGGGAAAATAGCCGAGAAAGATTGTTCTAGTCTCTCGGCCGCCACTTCTACCCCAAAATCCGCCGCTATTTGACTATAAATTGCTCCGACACTGCCTTTTACTCCAAAAATGGTCCCCACAGCATCGAGAAAAATAACTTGCGGTTTCTGCATGAGAGTTTTGTCTATAACCATCGAACTGAGGTTTTTAGGGTCGGCCTTTTAGCTGGCCTAACACACCTAACAATTGCTCATTTTAAAGGATTATGGCCGAAATTCTCGGATCGCTTCCCAAACCCTTAATGCCTCTGCCACCGTCCATGCTTGGGCAAAAGCTCCCCTAGGGGTAAAAGGGGCATTACCATCGAAAATTTCACTTAAATTACCGATACAGCTATCCCGAAGATGGTCGATCATCGGTGTTAAAAAACTCTCAGCTAGGATAGGATCGCGATAGACTTTCAGATGGGCTTCGATAAATGCCCCTAATAACCATCCCCAGACTGTCCCCTGATGGTAAGCACTATCTCTTTTTAGGCGATCGCCACTGTAAACGCCACGGTAATCGGGATGATCGGTAGTTAGCGATCGCAAACCGCGAGAAGTCAACAGTTTGACAGTACAAATATCGACAATGGCCTTTTTCTGTGGGAAATTTAATAACTCCTCCACCGACAAGGACACGGCAAAAAGTTGATTCGGTCGTAAACTGGCATCATTGCCCTTGTCCGTATCTAAAACATCGTAACAATACCCCAGAGAATCATCCCAGAAGCGAGAAAACCCTTTTAAGGTCATTTTTCTCATTTTTTCGTAATCAGTGGCATCCATGCCCAAATAATGGGCAAATTGAACCATAATTTTTAGGGCATTGAACCAAAGGGCATTAATTTCTACGGGTTTGCCGATGCGGGGAGTAATCACCAGATCATCAACTTTGGCATCCATCCAAGTTAACTGTACTCCCGTTTCGCCGGCATAGATCAAACCATCGTCATCTAGGTGAATATTGTAGCGAGTACCGCGACGAAACCAAGCGATCACTTCCTTTAAAGCGGGATAAATAGTTTTCAGAAACTCAAAATCTTGGCTTTGGTTAAAATAGGAACGAATGGCTTCAAAATACCAAAGAATAGCATCGACAGCGTTATATTCGGGCATTTCTCCCCCATCGGGCAGTAAATTGGGCAATAAACCCCGGTCTAGATAACGGGAAAAAGTTAGTAAAATCTGACGCGCGATCGCAGGTCTGCCTGTAGTCAAAGTTAATCCTCTTAGGGAGATCATCGTATCGCGACCCCAATCACCAAACCAAGGATAACCCGCGATTATCGTTTTGCCCTCCGGTTGATCCCGGAGAGGACGACTAACGATAAACTGGTCGGCAGCGAGGGTAAGTTGTTGAATCCATGGTGGCTGCTGGGGATTAATCAGACTATTCTCGTAGCGATAGCGAGACTCTAGAGAAGATTGACCGTCTAAATTCGGATCGGGACGGGTACTAGCGGCAATTGTCACCGATTCTCCCACTTTAAGAGTAGCCGAAAAACTAGCACCATGGAGATGATTTTCCCGATCGATTAAACCACGATAACGTTCCACGGCCAAATCAAAGCGATAATACCAGATATGAGCAGGAAAAACCTGTCCCTGACTGATTAATAGATAAAAAGGTACAGCATGGTCATAGGCAATCACTCTGACTCCTTTTTCCAGAGGACTAATATCCATTTGCCAGTTAAAACTCTGGGTATTGCCGTGAAAATCACGATAATTGACAAAAGCAGTCAGATTGAGAGTTAGGGGAGAATTGCCACGAAGGTAGGTGTAGCGAGCATAGGTGGTATTTTCTCCCTGTTCCATCCAGATACGCTTTTCTAGCAAGGCATCCCCGCAGGTAAAAGTCCAGACGGGAATTGTGCCTTCCAGATGAAAACTTTCGATATTAATATAGCCTTGCGGTTCGATCGTAGCACCTAACCAGCGATTGCTGGCCAGATGATAAAGTTTCTGGTTATATTGTACCGATTCATCGATTTTAGTCACTAGCAGCGTTCTTTTCGTCGGTGGAGCCAAAGCAGCGATCAACAGGCCATGATAACAGCGAGTTAGCAATCCGGCCACAGTTCCCGCAGCAAAACCCCCAATACCATTAGTGACTAACCATTCCCGCTTTTCAGCCACCAGCAGACAATTACAGATATCCCGACCGAAACGGAGCTTGACCATGAGCTTCCCAATTCCTAGTAATTTTGTTATAATCAAAAATTGTGTCTTTATATCTATAGAGTAACTCTATCTTAAGGAGGAAAATCGGCAGTGAGTAAACGTACTTTAGAAGGAACCACGCGCAAACAGAAGCGCACTTCTGGATTTAGAGCGAGAATGCGTAGCGTCAACGGACGTAAAGTCATTAAAGCTCGTCGGAAAAGAGGGCGCTATCGTTTAAGTGTTTAGGTTATTCTGGGAACCGACTAATTTTCGTGGGACTACCCCAAATTCATCGCTTAAAACATCGACAGGATTTTCAAGCTGTCTATGGAAAAGGGAGGCGTTATCACGGTTCCCACTTAACCTTAATTAGTTTAGAGGATTCTTGCCCAGATGCCCCCGGCCCCAGTCGTTTTGGTATCTCGATTAGCAAGAAAGTTAGTAAAAAAGCGGTGGTTCGTAATCGACTAAAAAGACAAATACGAGCGGTAATTCGGCAGTTATTGCCAGAAATAGCAGCAGGATGGCGAGGGATAATCATTATCCGTCTAGGGGCGATCGAGTGCAATTATGAACATTTTTTGCGAGAATTAAAGCAGTTGTTAGTGAAGGCGAATATAATTCATGGGCATTAAAGAAGAAACTTTTTATGAAGGCGGTCCGCACATCGGCGACCTAATCATCAATATACTGCTAGGATTTACGGTGATTTGTTTACCTTTGACCGTTGGGGCAGTGGTACGGGCAATCTGGTTAAGATATAAGATAACCGATCGGCGGATTTCGATCACCGGGGGTTGGATGGGACGCGATCGCACGGATATTATCTATTCAGAAGTGGCAAAAGTGGCAAAAATGCCGAGAGGAATTGGTATTTGGGGGGATATTGTCGTAACTCTCAAGGATAGAAGTCGTTTAGAAATGCGCGCGATGCCGAAATTTCGGGAAATTCATGACTATATTGCCGAAAGAGTCGCCGATAAAACCGGTCGTCCCCTAGAATCGATCATCAGTCAATAAAACAAAATAATCGATCGCCTCGATTCGATAAATTAGATTTGTTACAGTGCCACCCCATTAAACGAGAAGACATAGATTAAACCCATGGATTTTGGAGTCGGATTTATTTCCACAAATATCATGTTGCCAATCCTAGATTTTTTCTTTCGGATTGTGCATAGTTACGGTTTCGCCATCATTGCTTTAACGCTGGTGGTGAGATTTGCCGTCTTTCCCCTCAGTGCCGGCCAGATTCGCAATATGAGAAAAATGCGAATCACTCAACCCTTGATGAAGGAAAGACAGGCAGAAATTCAACAACGCTACAAAAATGACCCGCAAAAACAACAGGAGGAAATGGGCAAATTAATGCAGGAGTTGGGCAATCCCCTGGCCGGTTGTTTACCCCTGCTATTACAAATGCCGATTCTTTTGGCTTTATTTGCGACGCTGCGGGGTTCCCCCTTCTCGGATATTAACTATACCGTCGATTTACAGGTGCTGCCGGCTGAACAAATCGCCCTCGTGCAGCGCCAACCCTATGCCACCAAACCCCAAAACGTCTATATTGACGAGTCTCT
Organism: Microcystis sp. BLCC-F209; assembly: GCF_041928595.1. Lineage (NCBI taxonomy): Bacteria > Bacillati > Cyanobacteriota > Cyanophyceae > Chroococcales > Microcystaceae > Microcystis > Microcystis sp. BLCC-F209. The sequence goes on along the minus strand of NZ_JBHFLL010000307.1, from coordinate 33,749 downwards.
CCACTATCCCATTACCGCCTTTTTACCCCAAGGCAATAAAATCGCCCCGGGAGAACAGGTAAAAATCGACTTGCAAAACGACCAGGGCAAGTCTTTAAGCCAATTAGCCACGGAAGTACCGGAAAATAACCTAAAACCCACCTACGAGGTGCTTAAAGGGCAAGAACTGGTGCAGGTTAATGAAGACGGTTCCATCGTCGCTTTAGCCCCCGGAGATGCCAGTATTAAAGTTATCGTGCCGGGGATTGCCGCTAATACGGGTTTTCTCTTTATTGAGGCCCTGGGAAGAATTGGGGCAACCGGTGCCAATGGTGAAATTCACTGGGATATCTTGGCGATGGTGATCGCTTTCGGTATTAGTATCTATGTTAACCAAGAGTTATCCGGTGCCGGCGCACCTTCGGGGGGAGCAGCCCAACAACAGCAAACGGTGAATAAAATCACCCCGATAATTTTTAGTATGATGTTCCTGTTTTTCCCCTTACCGGCGGGGGTATTGATGTATATCCTAACTGCGAACATCTTCCAAACTATTCAAACGGTGATTTTGATGCGGGAACCTTTACCGGAAAACCTGCAAAAATTGGTAGCGGAACAGGAAAAAACGGAAAAATCCCGCGATGCTCTCCCCTTTGAAAAACGTTCTAGCAAGAAAAAGGAAAAAACATCGTAATGAGTATATGGGAGCAAAATAGCGAGAACGCTAAACAATGGCTGGAAAAACTGCTAAAGTTGATGGCCATGACCGCAGATGTCCAGATTGGAGTGCAGGAATTGGGAACTGGACCTTCCTCCTGTTGGTTAATTATTGATAGTAGTCAATTGAGTCCCCAACAAGTGGAACTCCTCCTCGCTAATAAGGGTGAGGGACTGGATGCGATTCAATCCCTAGCTAATACGATTCTGAATATTGGTGTCGAGTTGGCAGAACATCAGTTCTATATTGTCGAAATCAATGGCTATCGTCAACAAAGACAGTCAGAACTTTTCGACTGGGTGAATCAAGCGGCGACGCAAGTGCGGCAAACAGGACAGGAAATAGAATTAAAAGCCCTATCTTCGGCGGAACGTCGCCAAATCCATGCCTTTTTTCAGGAAGAAAACGATTTAACCACGGAAAGTCGCGGCGTGGAACCCGATCGCCGGTTAGTAATTCGTTTAAAGTAGGATCAAAGGGTGGGGTAAAACCTGCCCTCTTTTTTATTTTAGGCTTTAGCCTTCTTGCTCACTCTAAAATTGAGTTGAGAATTACCACAGCCAGGGAGATATAAAATTAGAAAATCCGACCACCTCGACGGTTGGGGGCTAAACCACGATTACTGGGTGTAAAGCAGTAGGCATCGCGATTGATTCGTCGAATATTCTCTTGTAAAAATCGATCACAATTGCCCTCTGGAACGATAATTGTTTGATAGAGCGATTTTCCCGATAGATTACTATAGTAAGGAATCCAAAGAATACCCAGATTTTGAAATTCATATTTGAAGTGTAGTTCTTCCCCGCGTTTCTTTGCTTCGTATTCGGTCTTCCAAGCTGACTCGGCAATTACTCGCAGACCTTCAAAATCGGCACTGTGCCAGTCAAGACGTGGAGCAGCGAAAACCTCACCGAAAAATGTACTCGAAAATGCCATGCACATCATCAATAAAGTGATTTCTTGTCTGATATTCATGAAAAATTGATAACTGAAATATTTTTTATTTTAACCTCAGTTCAAGATAAGCCGAAACCCTAATTTTACCTTAGCCAGTCAGTCCTATTCTTTCCTGAAAGTCATGGCAAAATCTGCTGGGTGCATCTCATGTTTGTAAATCTACCAAGTTGGGATTTTTACGGGGAAACTCCTCGATAAAATTGGGCGTTACTTGCGATTTTATCACTCAATCCCAGCTTTTGGGGGGTTCTACCCCCCAAACCCCCCGTTGGGGGCGTGGCGCCGCCCCCAAACCCCCCGCGCATTAGCTTTTCGGTGGGATGCTTACAGGCAGCTGCTGATACATTTGTCATCATCTAAGAGTCACTGATAATTGCTGATTATCGGTATTTCTGCAAATGTGAGATGCACCCAATCTGCTTAACCGAAACTGACGTTATTTTAGCCAGATATCTCCTTTCTCTTCTGTCTTTTCGCCTGTTTTTGCTCTCAAAGCTCTGGCAGCCAAAATTTTGTCATCGATTGACGTTGTTAATAGTGGGATTAACTCCCCATTCAACTTTAAAAACACCCCACACCCACGCAAAACTTTTTGCCGCAAACCCTAGTTAATAACTTAACTTCAGGGCATTTACAGGTACATCATCCCAAGATTCTACGGTTCTTAAAACTGCCACCCATCCCGCTTGTTTTTGTTCGTCCGTAAGACTGGTTAACCAACTTTGATGACAATCTTTTGCCGCTTGTTCGTCTTGACAGGCAATACAAGCTTGTACTAAACCGCAGGGGTCAATCTGTTCATTTACCCAAATAATCATAGTTAATAGCCCTACTTAACTTTGTTATTATACTCCATCGAGCGCCCACAGAGAAACTTTTGATATTGATAACCCGTTACATAATTGGAGGATAACTCTGAGAGTTGACAGTCCGATAGATCTATTGCAGAATGGAAATTAATTAGCCATAATTCAAAAGGGGGAGAAGATGACAGATTAAAATTTGGCTTTTGTTCTGAGTTAACTAAGAGAAACTTAGGGTTTTTATCGGGAAATCTTTGGTTAAATTCCCAAGCAATTCCCATCATTTCTCCCACCTGCACCAAACTCCTATAGCTAGTGGCAATTACTAACGGATAACGGCTATTATTTTCGATAGTGGTAACTAATTTATCTGGGCGATAATACTTACGATAGCCTAAATTAAAAGTAACACTTAGGGAACTAACTAAAGCCATGATAATTACAATAATTACTATTCTTTTCCGCTGCCTATGCCAACAATTATCTAATAAAATTGCTAGAATTAAAATTACCGAGGGAAAGTAAACAAAACTATATCTAGCTCCCCGGGTAATATCGATCGCAAGCAGATAGGTGATGACAAAGAAAATAGCAATTGAACTGAGGAAAAATGCCGAGAGAATGCCTAATTCTGGTTTATAGCAGTCTAGCCATGCTGTTTTTAATTGTGGGATAATCCAGAGAAAAAAACCGATCATTATTGCCCCAGAAATCAAGATAATTATTAAAGATTCTGATTCGACTGGGAGCAGGGAAAGCATAGTAATTAATGTTCCCAGCAATTGAAAAAAGGGGCTGATTACTGCCAAAAAACTATCATTCTCTCTCTGAATCCAACCGGTCATCTGATTGCCATAATCTTTGGGGACAACCGTGATAAACCAAATAATAATAAAGCTCAAGTTACCTAAAAAAACTAAACTTAAACGCCACCAATTAGTTATCCAAAAGTTTTTTTGTTTGATTTGATTGAATAAAATCCATAATAAAGTTATCGCTTCCGCTAGGATAGTTAAACTAAAAAAATAGTGAACTAATAACCCTAGACAGTTGACAATTAACCAGAAAAAACCCAAAGTATAGGATATTCTCTGACGGTGAACAATTTTGCCGCTTGCCCTCAGAAAACAGCCTAAAGATATGAGGACAAATACAACCGCTAGAGTATAATGGCGTGCTTCTTGGGAGATAAAAACTCCGTAGGGAGAAACCGCCATTAAAATCGCCGACAGAAAAGCGATCGAGCCAGATTTAAAGACCAATTTACTGATAAAATAAATTAGAGGAATCGAAATAACTCCCCAAAATACTGCCAGCGATCGCATTCCTTCTAAAGATACATATTCTCCCCGATCAAAGAATAATTTATTCCAGAGATAGGCGAAAATAAAATATAAAGGTGGATGATTGTCCTCCTGAATAACTAATTTAATTACATCGGCAATAGTTGCCTGATGGTTGCTCTGGAGAGGTGCTAATAAAGTGTCTAGGGAAATTATTTGATTTAACGGCACTATCTGGTAATTATTGCCAATACTAAAAACCATAGTGGCAAATTCATCCGTCCAGGGAGGTTTGCTCGTTAATTGTGTTAACCTAATAACCAGTCCCAAAATTATTACTAATCCTAACCAACAAAAATCAGACCAAGCTAACCGCTCCTTGCCTTTTTGTTGTAGATTAGAAATGACTGTAGATAAATTCAATTTAATTGTTATCTCCAAAAGATTCGATTATTTTAACCGCTTCCGATGGGGAAATATCTTGACGGCAATTAGGATAATCATAATCCTCCCGGGCAATTAATGCCCCACTGAGACGATAAAAATATTCTCCCATTTTCATCCAATCGGAATACAAATCGGGTTCGGGGAATTGTTGCCTTAATTCCGAGTCTTTGGGTGTACCATAATTAAGCCAGTATCCTTCTCCAAATAGTGGGGAATTGAGCGCTAGGGTTCCCTCTAATTCTAAACCATCATCGCCCCTGGCGTTTTCGATTCCTTCCACCAAAAAACAGCTATTCTCGGCATTTTCAAAGAGTACTGCGTATCCTTTCCCCTCTTCTGCGAGGATTTTAATCTCGCTGGCCTGAAATCCGGGGGGGATATAGTTAGGTAAAATAATCTTAGCATCTAGCGATCGCAGTTGTTGCCGTTGACTTTCGCTCAAAGTTACCGTTTCTGCTCTCAAATATTGCCCATTGTCAATAATAACAATAGATAATCCTAAAACTAAGGGCCAGGGAAATTTTATGGTCATAATCGCGGTTTTTAAGGTCATATTCTCGAGAATATCTGAGTTTTTAGGGAATTTACCGATTATTTATCCAGATTGACGACGAATATTGCTTTTTTACTGTTCCCGATTCCCTATTTACCGAAAAAAATCAAGCATCAGCTAAAAAAATTCTCAGTTATGATTAATCGGTGGAGTTTCCAGACAAGACTTTTCTCTCTGTCTGAACATCTATTCCCTCAATGGGCAGGTTCAGAAGGCTGTTTTTTCCGCTCGTGTCTCGTCAATTTGGGTTTAAAACCCCGTCGTGCTACACTGAAATTTATATCCGTCGTTTTAACCGAAAAAATCTGGGGGCCATTAAAATCATTTTTATTTGGGCAAGTTTCTTGTCTAGACAGAATTTTAGCCTTGAGATAATATTAGGCAGAAGTCCACTTATTCGTTAATATACAATTTTCGTTGCTCCAGGGCCAATTGCCGGAATTCCCCTTCCCCAAATTCTCCCTCTCTGGGACGGCGCTCTTCCTCGGACTCAATTAAATAGATATAATCACAATCAACCCCTTCTAAATTGGTATTTTCGGCGATTTTCCAGGCTTCGATACAAGCGCCCGTCAGGGTGGCTGCCTGTAAATTGGCTCTCATCACGTTACTATGGGCTAAATTAGCCCCTTCTAGATTAGCGTAGGCTAAATTTGCCTCGCTGAAATTTGCCCTAGTCAGGTTGGCATTTTTGAAGTTATACCCGTAAAGATTCAGTCCGCGAAAATTATAGCCAATATAAGCTTTATTTTCCCCTTGACCAGTCACCAGAAGATTTCTCATCGCAACTTCGGACAGAATTGTCTTTTCCCAACGCGCTCGCTCGATGCCCGATACCAGATAAAATCGAGTTCTAGTTAAATCTTTTGCCCTTAAATCAGTGGCTTTTAACTGCGCTCCCGTGAAATCCGCTTCTTGGAGATTTGCCCCGCAAAAATTTGTACCCTTACTGGCTAAAAAAGCAATGGCCATGGATTTCGCAAGCGTTTCTCTCGATTCTTCTAGGGATAACCAGGCCAGATAAGCGGTGAATAAAGTACCACAAACCCCAAAAATCAAAGCTATAGAAAAAGTTACATTCATCACAGCTATTCCTGCTAATGCCCCTTGAAAAGCTAATATAATTACTGTCAATAAAGTTAAAGTTAAGCTGATGACAATTGCTAGGGTAAAACTTATTGCTTGGCCAGAAATCAAGGATAAAACTAAGGGCAATCCCCCAACTCGCTGACGATAAAATATTCCGTAAATTAGAGATAAAATCGTGATTATACCCGCACCAATGATTTTAAATCCGGTTACATCTGTCACCAGCATTAAAGCTAGATAATAACCAGCTAATCCCCACACAAAGGCGCAGATAGCCGCTATTAACCAAGAAATTAAAATTAATTGTAGCTGACCGCGCCTTAGTAATCCTGCCCTAGCCTCGGTAAATTTAGTTTTCTCTAAAATAGCCCCTTGAAAATTAGTGCCACGGAGGTCAGCTTTACTAAAATTAGCCCCCGATAAATTCTTTCCTTGAAAACACTGTCCTTTTAATTTTACTCCTGTAAAATTGCGTTTGCCCTTGGCATATAAATCCAGTACCTCACTTGCTTTCATAAGACCTCTTGCAGAAATCAAAAATCGTTTTTAGGGTTAGGAGTCAGTAGCCAGTAGTCAGTAGTCAGGAGAATTAAGAATGAATAATAATCAGTTAAATGGTCTATTGACAGATTTTATGTTATTTAATCCTTATTTTGGCTATTTTTGAACCATGAAAAATTAATTATGCAGGAGGTTTATAGAAATTACGGAGATCTGTTTTTTGCTTGATTGATTAACTTAATTGATAACAACTATTATCTTTTTAAAATTGGCTTTGGTTATTTTTTGGCAATTTATACTAAATTGGTTTTTATACTAAATCCGTTGAGTATAGGCTAAATATCATCAGGATAGGCAAGGGGCAAGAGGAGGAATAGATAATCAGTCTTTAATAACCGGATTTAGTATAATACAGATTTAACTGGACAGATCCCTGGGGATGGGGGACTTTTTTAGGGGTAATCCACGGCAAAAACAGCCTCTAAAACTGATTATTGACCCGGACTTGGTGTTTCTATCGGGGACTCTGGGGAAAGGGGAGTCGATTCAACTATTGGCGCCGGGGCCGGAGGTTGGAGAATATTGCGCCAGCCTTGCATTTGGGAGCGAGCCGAACTGTAAGCGGTACTTTCCGGGGATACGGATTCAGCCAGGCCAATAGCTTCCAGATAACGGCCATTATTAGCCAGGTCCGTGGCTAAAGACAAAAGCTGATAACTCCAACGTTCCAGCAATTCAGTCCGTTGCACACCCGCATCGGTTTTAGTGGAAATATTGGTAACTAAAGCAATCGCCCGGGTTAAACCTTCTGGGGTTCCCGTCGCCGCTAATTGATTAGCCTGCTGGAGATTTTGACGGGCCCGCAACTCTCGGCGCCAAAGACGGATATTTTGGGACGCTTCCGAGGAAAGCGCGCGACCGGGGGGAATTTGATTGGCAGTTTCGATCGCTGTGCTATAGTCTTTGAGATTGGCCAAAGCTTGGGCCTGATCTAAAATGGGTTGATCCTCCATGCGTTCAATCCGCCCTTGCCAGCCGCCAATTTCCCGTTGAGCATCTCGGTATAGGGCCCGATTCTTGCCAATGGCCCGGGCCTGAATAATAGCGTTACTGAGGGAATTAATATCGCCGGGGATAGAGATTTCCCTGGCCCGTTCTAAAATCGGCCGGTCTTCAATCACTTGTATTTGACGATTCCAAGAGCCAATTTCCTGCTGTGCTTGCCACCAGAGGGGATTATCCCGGGGAACCTCGCCCGCTTTTGCGATAGCGGCGCTATACTGTTCGACCGTCCCAGCTTGTGCTAAATCCCTAGCCTCGGACAGTATTCTTAGATCCTGTACCTGTAACTGCCAGCGCTCCCTCATGCCTAGGGCCATTTGATGGAGGGGTCGAGAAGGGTCGATTTGTTCTAGTCCCAGTATGCCAGCTTCCAATCCGTCCACCGTGCCGGCTTCCGCATCTAAGGCCGCTTCAGACAAGACGGACCAATCGGTGACATCTTCTTTAATTTTGAGGTCTTTGGGGGTTTGGTTAGCCAAATCCCGGAGAGCTTGCCATTGCTTGCGCTTAATTAATCTTTCGGCGTATTCTTTTAGTTTATCCTCGGTTTTCCCGATTAATTTTTGTGCCTCCTGATAGGCATAACTGCTGGCTTGAATTTTTCTAGCTTCTTCGATGACTTTCAACCAATTGTCGAGACCGCCCCGGGCAAAGAGATTAAAGGCATTATCTAATTTACTGCTATCTTCCCGGGCGACGGTAATTTTAGCGAGCGCTTCATTATATTTAACCGTTGCCCAATATTCGTTATTTAAGTTCAATAAATCCACTGCCAGACGGAAAGATTGATTCCAGTTGGAAGCGCGGAGATTTTCCTCTAGTTTGCTTAAGATCTCGTTGCCTTCCGTCCAAGTTCCTTGCCACTTAGCGATTCTTTCTTCAATAATTGCCGCTACTGCCATATTATTGGGGATTTGACGAGCTTTAGTGATCGCTTGCTCTAAATTTCCCGCTTGATAGTCTTTTTCCGCCAAATTCAGGATATCTCGCGCCCATTCTTCCACCTGTTGATTAACCTGCGAGCGCAAGGGATGGTCTTCGGGTAAAGCTTCCACCAGGGCAATTGCCTCGAGTAAACCTGCCACGGTGCGACTATCGGCGGAAAGTTGAGCGCAGTAGAGACGCAGGGAGGCAGAAGCGATAGGCCAGAAGATTTTCGGGCAATTGGGCGACTTCTGCATATTGAATAACTGCCAAGTGGCGAGAAAGCCAACACCGCCAAAGACCACCACAAATAAAGCCGCCCAAACTTTCCAAGTGAAACGATGCTGGTATCGGTACCAAAGGAGAAAAAGAAAAGACTTAGTTTTTTCTGGCCAACGAGTCAGGGAGTCAATCGATTCTCGTTTGACTAGATTTTCGGTTAATTCTTTTCCTTTAGACATTCACTACTCCCCGGCAGATATTTTAGATAGATTTTACCCTAATGGCGCTCATTGCCCAACTTCTCAGCAAGATTCAGCTTGTAGGGACTCGACTAATTCGATTAATTGTCTCTCGTCGGCGCTATATACCTCCCGACAAAACTCACAGACGGCTTCCGCTTGTTTATCCTTTTCGATAATATCTTTTAATTCATCGACCCCGAGGAATTTTAAAGCTCCTAGGGCCCGTTCAAAAGAACAATCACAATCAAAACGCAGCAGCTGCACAGCCGGAAAAATTTCTAGACCCATATCTCCCAGAAGTTCCTGAAAAATATCTTCTAGACTTTTTCCCGCCCGTAAAAGGGGCGTAAATCCCGTTAATTTTCGCAATCTCGACTCTAAACGAGCCACTAAGACCTCATCCCGGGCCGCTTCTTTAGAGAGAACTTGTAATAAAATTCCCCCGGCTGCCGTCACTCCTGTGGTCGTACCGACAAAAACCCCCACTTGCAAAGCGGAGGGAATTTGTTCCGATTGGTCTAGATAGTAGGCGATATCTTCCCCCACTTCCCCAGAAACTATCTCGACGATGCTTTCTTGAAGTTCATTTCTCTCCTCGCCTTTTTCTTCCCGTAGGACTCGCACATAACCCTTGTTACCCACCGCGCGACCCACATCTAATTTACCCTTAGCATTGGGGAGTAATTCCACCTGGGGATAGTCCACATAACCCCGCACCGTGCCATCGAGTCCGGCATCAACTAAAACACCCCCCAGGGGTCCGTCGCCTTTAATGCGAATATTGACCCTAGAACCTGGTTTTTTTAAACTGGAAGCCAAGAGTAAAGCCGATGCCATCGTGCGGCCGAGAGCGGCGGTGGCTACGTTAGATAATTTATGTCTTTGGCGAGCTTCTTCGGTTAAACGAGTGGTAATCACTCCGACTACTCTAATTCCGCTATCGGCGGCCGTGGCGCGGATTAATTTATCTGCCATACTACTTACTGTTATCCTTGGAAAACGCTGTCCCGATTTTTAGTTATTCTTTAACTAACTTAACAAAAATTATCAGACAACAATATGTTCGGCAATTTTCAACAAAGTCAGCTGCGTATCGAAATCTCGGCCCGTGAACAGGCTATCCGGGATAGTTTGCTCAAAACTGCTCATCTCCGTCAATGGCTGTGGCCGCAAATGCTCTCGCCCAATCTACCCGATAAATTAGAGGAAGGTTTGACTTTTACCTCTTGGTTAGGTTTAATTCCCGTACAACATCAGGTTTTACTGGCCAATGACCAGTGTTTACGCTTGCTTTTGAGTCAAGGTATCGATGGCTATCACGAATGGTATTGGGGCGATGGTTGGTTACAATCGCGGTTAGAAGGCATTTCCCTCCTTCCCCTCAATCTCGGTCAAACTCTCAGTTTATTAAAATTACGACTATTTTTGAGCAATCAAAAGTTAGAAGTGCGGGATTTAGGAGTGGCTAGTAGGTAAATCGCACTTTAAAAACCCAATTATCGATTGTTTCTCCCCGCTGCTCACTCTCCCACACCGGGAGATTGGCCGCACCATGCAAGTCCGAGACTAATGACAGGGTAAGAACGGGGGTCTTCCCCCGACATTTGAGATAAAATCGATCTAGTTAAAAATTTAATTCCGAAACTATGTTCGACGCACTGGCCGACCGCTTAGAAGACGCATGGAAAAAATTACGAGGTCAAGATAAAATCTCCTCGGCCAATATACAAGAAACCCTCAAAGAAGTCCGGCGGGCTTTATTAGAAGCAGATGTTAACCTACAGGTAGTCAAGGGATTTATTGCTGAGGTCGAGAAACAAGCCCTCGGCGCTGAAGTGATTTCCGGAGTCAATCCCGGTCAGCAATTTATCAAAATTGTCTATGATGAATTAGTTAAAATTATGGGGGAAAGCAACGTTCCCCTAGCTCAGGCCGATAAACCCCCCACCGTAATTTTAATGGCCGGGTTGCAAGGGACGGGAAAAACCACCGCCACCGCCAAATTAGCCCTATATCTCCGCAAACAGTCCAAAAGCTGCCTGATGGTGGCCACCGATGTTTACCGTCCGGCGGCCATTGACCAATTAATCACCCTCGGTAAACAGATAAATGTTCCCGTCTTCGAGATGGGTTCTCAGGCTAATCCCGTCGATATCGCCCGTCAAGGTGTGGAAAAAGCCAAAGAATTGGGCGTAGATACCGTTATCATCGACACCGCCGGTCGTTTGCAAATAGATACCCAGATGATGGGCCAACTAGCACAAATCAAGAAAATTGTCAAGCCCGACGACACTTTATTAGTGGTGGATGCGATGACCGGTCAGGAAGCGGCCAGTCTTACCAACACTTTTCACCAACAAATCGGCATCACGGGGGCGATTCTTACCAAACTTGATGGCGATACTCGCGGCGGTGCGGCCCTATCAGTGCGGCAAATATCGGGACAACCGATTAAATTTGTTGGGGTTGGCGAAAAAGTAGAAGCTTTAGAGCCATTTTATCCCGATCGCCTTGCCAGTCGCATCCTCAATATGGGTGATGTCCTGACGCTAGTGGAAAAAGCTCAGGAACAGTTAGACCTAGAAGACGCAGCCAAAATGCAGGCCAAGATTTTAGAGGCTAAGTTTGATTTTAATGACTTCCTCAAACAGATGCGGCTGTTAAAAAATATGGGTTCCCTGGGGGGAGTCCTCAAGTTAATCCCCGGTCTAGGCAAACTGAGCGGGACAGACATCGAAAAGGGCGAAAAAGAGTTAAAACGCACGGAAGCGATGATTAATTCCATGACCACGGAGGAACGCGCTAACCCCGATTTATTGGCTAAGTCTCCTAATCGTCGTCGTCGCATTGCCAAAGGTTCGGGACATCCGGAAACGGAAGTTAACAAACTAATTACTAATTTCACCAGAATGCGATCGATGATGCAACAGATGGGACGGGGACAAATGCCCGCTATGCCGGGGATGCCTGGGATGGGTGGCGGAATGTTTGGGGGTGGCAATCAACCGGGGTTCCGCGGTCAGGGTGGCAGCCCGAAAAAACCGAAGAAAATCAAGAAAAAGAAAGGTTTTGGCGATTTATAGAGGCTAAAAATGTTGAAATCCGGAGCTTAAACTGAGGTTTCTACCATCGGCTAATTTTATCTCTCTCCCGGGGACAATTTGACCGATTATCGCCCCCTCTTCCCCCACTTTCTCCAACAATTCTCTGGCACTGTCCGGGGGCAAAGACAAAACTAACTCAAAGTCTTCACCGCCGTATAAAGCCCATTCTAGAGCTTTTTCGGCTCCTACATATTCTTTCAGGGTTGGATGCAGGGGAATCCTCTCGATTTCGGCACCAACCCCACTACAGCGACAAATTTGCATGATGGCATCTGCTAACCCGTCACTGCTATCCATGCCCGCGATGGGAAATTGCTTGACAATTTTTTGTAAATGTGGTATGCAATCAAGTCTCGGTCGCGGCCGTTGATGGGCTTGGATTAATCGCTTTTTTTGGGCGGAATTTAAATTCCTCCCGGTTTCAGGGTGAAAGAGTAACTCTAATCCGGCCCGCGATAAACCGTGATAACCAGTAATAACGATACTATCGCCAACTTTTGCGTTAAAACGTCTAATTTCTTCATTTTTTGCCACTTGTCCCAGGGCGGTGATACTGATGTTAATTTCCGTGGCCCGACAGACATCGCCCCCAACGATCGCCGTCTGATATACTTGCAGACAAGAGCTAAGACCCCGATAGAGTCCTTCTAGCCAATCGATGGCTAGATTGGGAGTTAAAGCCAATCCTACCGTAATTCCCAGGGGTTCTGCCCCCATAGCCGCTAAATCGGATAAATTAGCCGCCGCCGCTCGCCAGCCCACATCTTCGGGAGAGGTAGTAAGATCGCTAAAGTGGACGTTATTAACTAAAACATCAGTGGTGACAACGAGAGAGTAACCATCCTTGAGGCATAAAATCGCCCCATCATCACCGATAATCTCCGCAGGACAATATTTTTGCAGAATCGGTAGCAATCCCTGTTCACCCAAGTCTTTAACGGTTAAATTCATAATTTCTGGGAATTGAACGATACAGCTTCTAAAAAGTCGGCTCTCTTAGGTGCGGAACAAACCACAGAGACACAAAGGACACAGAGATCGATCACTACTATATAAGTTAAACTGACCACACAAAGAATAAGAGAGCCAAAAACCTTGCATTATCCTTCTTGTCGTACACAAGCTGATACAAAAAAGCAGGGCAACAAGGCCTGAAACTCCTGACTGACTGGAAAATAGAAACTGAAATAACGCAAATTCGTCAATCATACTAAATCCCTTGAGTATAGGCCACATATCAGGAGAGGCACTCCTGCAAGGGGAGTGACTCTTAAATTATTACAGATGCGTCAGCGGCTGCGTGTAAGCATCCCACCGAAAAACTAATGCGCTCCGGGGTTTGGGGGCGGCGCCACGCCCCCAACGGGGGGTTTGGGGGGTAGAACCCCCCAAAAGCTTGGATTGAGTGGTAAAATCGGAAGTGATACGGCCATCCGTTGAGTATAGGCTACATATCAGGAGAGGCACTCATGCCAAACGGAGAATAAATAATCAGTTTTTAATAACCGGATTTAGTACGACCACATGAAAATCGGTAAAACCCCACACCCCACACCCTGCCCCCATGAAAAACTTTTTGCCGCAAACCCTAGTTAAGAGGATTGGCGCTGATTTTTTCGTAGGCGCGATCGATAATTCCCCGACCGCGCAAAAAGCCAGTATTAGCTCCCGGACAAAGATAGGAGAGGGTTTCTGGACTAAAACGGTCTAAAATGGACTCTTGCGATCGCAATTGCCGCAGCCAGTGGAAAGTTTTCGCGGTCTGTAGGGGTTGCGGTTGACCCTTAGTGTCGGGGAGAAGATGACGACCGGTAAATAAAACCCCCCCATGACGGTTCCAGTAGAGACAGGAGGAGCCGGGAGAATGGCCAGGAGTCCAAAAACCGCTACAAGTGGGAGATAACTGGATTTGCTGCTGAAAAACGGTAATTTGACGGTGAGGAAGCAGATAAGCTTCCTGTTCCTGTAGAATAATCTCACAATCAAGTAAACTTTGCAGAGAATCGCTCTGTTTCCCCTGACCCCCGCGATGGGTAAAAAATAGGTAACGGACACCCTTTTCTCGGAGAAAATCTCGCTCGCTCTCCTCACAGCTAGGACAATCCACCAGAATATTGCCGGTATTTTCTACAATAAGATAAGAGGTTCCCCCTAGGGTTTCCCGATTAGGCGAGAAAGCGTATAAACCTTCTAGAATTAATCGAGGGGGTTTTGTGGTTTTGCTAACCTCTAAAGGAGACGATTCGGTTTCCGATCGCATGGTTTGCCTATCCAAATCACAATCAATGCGGTTTATAACTTAGCACGATCGATGACCGGGCGGGCTGAAATTAGCCGCTTTTTATTCAAGAGAAAAGAGCCGATATGGAAATGTGGTTGTTATTAGGGATTCTTGGTGGTTTCACTTATTTTATGGTCAAGCGTAGCGTGGCCAAAATCACGACAACACCAATATGGTTAATTTGGTTAGTCCTGATGACTCCGGCTCTAATTTGGACGGGCTGGACGTTAATCTATGGAGAGGATACCCCCATGCCAGCATTTCTGCTCATCGGTCCCTTTGTGATCTGCCCTTTCTTGTATTGGTGGCTAGTACAGAAGGGTCGGGTTACTCCCCAAGAAGGCCCCCCATCACCACGGAAACAAGCGAATTTAGTCCTAGAAAATATTGATAATCCCGCACCTAAAAGTGATTTAAAACCGATCACTGCCGAAGAGGAAAAATCCCTAAGAGATTGTTTTCCTTGGGGTATTTATTATCTGCAAAATATCGATTATCGTCCCCAAGCAATTCTCTGTCGGGGGAAATTGCGAGCGGTTCCTGAAGAAGCTTATCAAGTGATTAAAAACAATGTGGAAAAGGTTTTTGGTGATCGCTTTTTATTGCTTTTCCAAGAAAGTTTTCAGGGACAACCTTTTTTCGCTCTTGTGGCTAATCCCTGGCAGCAAAAAACAGAAACTATAGAAACTGAAAAAGTTACTCGCCCCTTTCTTGCCCTGGGTTTATTGTTATTAACTATCTTAACCACCACAGTGGTCGGTGCGGGATTAAGTGGCATTACGACCCAACAATTAGAAAATAATTCTAGTTTATTATTGCAAGGTTTACCCTACAGTTTGGGCTTAATTGCTATTTTAGCACTGCACGAATTCAGCCATTATTTGACCGCAGTTAAATACAAAATTAAAACTACTTTGCCCTATTTTATCCCCATTCCTTTCTTCCTAGGCACCTTCGGGGCTTTTATTCAAATGAGATCGCCTGTACCCACCCGCAAAGCTTTATTTGATGTGGCGGTGGCCGGTCCTTTGGGGGGTATAATTATCGCTATTCCTCTACTGTTTTGGGGGTTATCCCTCTCGGAAATAGTTCCCCTAACTAATCAAAGCAGTTTATTAAATTTTCAGGCCTTAAATCCGCAGTTTTCTTTTTTCTTGTCTATCGTAGCTAAACTAGCTCTCGGCAGTAATTTAATCGCGGGAAAAGCCATCCATTTACATCCTTTAGCGGTGGCCGGTTATGTGGGAATTATCGTTACAGCCCTAAATTTAATGCCCGTGGGTCAATTGGATGGTGGTCATATTGTTCACGCCATGTATGGACAGAAAACCGCCGTAATTATCGGTCAATTAACTCGATTATTCCTGTTTATTTTAGCCCTAGTGCAACCGGATTTTTTACTCTGGGCGATTATTCTCTTATTAATGCCAGTCAGTGATCAACCGGCTTTAAATGATGTGACGGAATTGGATAATAAACGAGATTTATTAGGTCTATTTTCCCTGACTTTGTTATTAAGTATTTTGCTACCCCTTCCCGAAGCGGTGGCCCGTTGGTGGGGGATGTAAGCAACCGCATCAATCCACCTGAGTTCCAGAAAAATTATCGGTCAGTTGGGGAATAAAATCCCTATCTCCTACGTCAATGTGAGTTCGATGATCCTCACCCTCGATCACTTTAATCCACAAAGCTGAAGGCTGACAACCGCTCACCGATCACTGATATATGGTTCTCAAGGCTAATTCTCGCAGAAAAAAGCGAGTTTCTCCGCAAGGGAAGTTAGGCAAATCTAGGTTAAAATTGCTGGCTATTCCGCTAATTTTGGCGAGTTTAGGCTGGTTATACTACGATTTACGTCAGCAGTGGCTAAAACCAGAAGCGATTTTTGTTTTGGGAGGTCATGCCGATCGAGAACGTTTTGCGGCAAAATTGGCTAAGGAATATCCCGATCTACCGATTTGGGTGTCTTCCGGTAGTCCGCGACGATATGTGAGAAAGATTTTTAAAAAAGCGGGAATTTCTCCAGAACGTCTCCATCTCGATTACAATGCGCGAGATACTGTCACTAACTTTACTAGCCTAGCCGATCAACTGAAAGCCCGAGGTATTGATAGTGTCTATCTGGTTACTTCCGATAATCACATGAGAAGGGCGCGATTAGTGGGAGAAATTGTTTTTGGTAGTCGCGGAATTATGATTAAACCGGTGACTGTTCCCTCCCAATCACCCCCCGAACCCCTAGAAAAGTCGCTCAGAGATGGTTTTAGGGCAATATTATGGATAATAACTGGTTCTACTGGGGAATTTTGGCTAGAATCCGATTCCAGTCCCCTTTAGTTCCCGATCCGATCAAAATAAAATTATCTTGACAAAATTACCCACTTTATGTTAAGCAAAAATATCATTTTCGCCATCCTATTGATTTTTGTGCCTATATCGATCGCCGGTTCGGTGTTACACTGGGGCGGAACGGTAGTTTTTATCACCGCTTGTCTAGCCATTATCCCCCTAGCGGCCTATATGGGGGAAGCCACCGAAGCGATTGCGGTGGTGGTCGGGCCAAATATTGGCGGTTTGATGAATGCCACCTTTGGCAATGCCACAGAATTAATTCTTGCCTATGTCGCTTTGCGGGAAGGGTTCATCGATGTGGTAAAAGCGACGATTACTGGCTCAATTATCGGTAATTTACTCTTAGTTATGGGATTATCGATGTTTTTAGGCGGTTTACGCTTCAAAGAACAGGAATTTCAACCGATAACCGCTCGTTTAAATGCTTCGGCCATGAATTTGGCGGTGGTGGCGATTCTTTTACCCACTGCGGTGGAATTTACCTCCACGGGAGTCGGGGAAGCAGTCCTGCAACGTCTATCGGTGGCCGTGGCAGCGGTGTTAATTTTCGTCTATGGTTTAAGTCTCTTATTTTCCATGAAAACCCACACCTATCTCTACGATGTTGGGGTTGCCGGTATCGAGGAGGAAAGCACCAGAGAAAGCACCGCAAGGCCGAAAATCTGGTTTTGGTCTTTGATTTTATTGATCGTTACTATCGCCGTGGCCGTAGAATCAGAGTTATTGGTGGCATCCCTAGAGGAGGCTACGGAACAGCTAGGTTTAACGGCGCTGTTTACTGGGGTAATTCTTTTGCCTATTATCGGTAATGCGGCCGAACACGCTACGGCTGTCACCGTCGCTCTTAAGAATAAAATGGATCTATCGGTATCTGTGGCCGTCGGTTCCAGTATGCAGATCGCCCTGTTTGTGGCTCCGGTTTTGGTTATCATGGGTTATATTATCGGTCAGCCTATGGATCTAAATTTTAATCCCTTTGAGTTGGTAGCAGTGGCTGTAGCGGTGTGGTTGGCTAATTCGATTAGTAGTGATGGGCGATCAAATTGGTTAGAGGGAATGTTACTCTTAGCTACCTATGCTATCCTGGCCTTGGCTTTCTTTTTCCATCCTCTCACCGCTTAAAGTTATCCCTTAGAGATATATAGACAATGACGGATGCTTTGGCTTAAGGGAGTGGTAAAACTGGCAATTTCGAGGATTTTACCGCCAGCTTTCCCTAGATTCTCCTCTAAACTTAAACTATCCTGCGCGGACCACTGACCACGATAGAGAATAGCGATTCCGGTCTTTTTCAGGAAAGGCAAAGCATAGTTAACACAGATATCCACATTACCTACCGCTCGCAAACAGACGATATCGTAAGCACAGTTATGTTTAAGGTTTTTCCCGACGATTTCCGCCCGACCTAAACGAGTTTTCGTGTTATTTAACTCTAATTTGTCAATAACTTCTTCAAGAAAATTAATCTTTTTTTGGGTGGAATCCAAGAGAGTCACCGACCAATGGGGATATGCGATCGCAATTGGCACTCCCGGAAACCCGGCCCCGCTCCCCAAATCAATGACTGATAGGGATTTTGTCAATAGATCCGGCTGGGATTTTTGCAACCAAGCTAAACCCGATAAAGAATCCCAAAGATGTTTTTCCCAAAACTCCTCTGGTTGGGTAATTCGAGTGAGATTAAAACGTTGATTACCCTCTAAAATCAAGTCATAAAGTTGTTGAAATCGCGCTTGTTGGGCCCCATCGGGTTGCCATTCTAGGGTTTCTTGCCAAAGGTCAAATAATTCAGGAAGGATCATTAATTCGGGTTTGCTAAAAAAGTTTGTTGGTGGGGTGTGGGAATTATGAATTATGAATTATGAATTATGAAGTGGGGGAGATAGGGAAGTGGGGAAGTGGGGAAATGGGGGAATGGGGAAGTGGGTAATTTCAACTAAAAACCCCAACACTCTAAAACCCCAACACCCCAAAACCCCAACACCTAAAACCTGCCGACCGCCGACCGCCTCCCGACTGCTGTATGATAAAACTTGTCCCGATAGGATAAATCAAGGTTGTGAAATTTGGTCAGTGGTTGGGGTTTATCTGTTTAATAATGGCTCTGTATGTATTGTGGCAGATTCGACAGCTGTTATTATTGATTTTTATGGCGATCGTGTTTACCGTAGCCTTAAATAGATGTGTGAAAGGATTGCAGAGATTGGGGATTAAAAGGGGTTTGGCTATTTTAATCACCCTGCTGACGAGTCTAGCAATTGTGATTTTATTTTTTATAATTATCGTTCCCCCCTTTATCGAACAGTTTCAAAAATTAATTGAACTTTTACCGAAAGCTTGGGATTTAGTCCGTAATAACTCGATTCGATGGCGACAACAATTCCAATTTGATTGGTTGCCATCGCTGCCTAATTTAAGTGATTTAGTCCAGCAGTTACAACCTTTAGGAACCTTTGTTTTTAGTAACTTTTTTACTTTCTTTTCTAACTCAGTAGCGGCCATTTTGCAATTATTATTCGTGCTGGTGTTAGCAATGATGATGTTAGTCAACCCCCAACCCTATCGACAAGCTTTTTTAAAATTATTTCCTAACTTCTATCGTCGTCGTGCCGAGGAAATTCTTACCCTGTCGGAAGCGGGTTTAGGTAATTGGTTGTTGGGAATTGCCATTAGTTCAACTATGGTAGGATTATTCAGTGGGTTCGGTCTTTTTGTTTTACAAATCAATCTAGTTCTCGTTCATGCTATCCTAGCAGGATTGCTCAATTTTATCCCTAATATCGGACCGACTGCTAGTGTGATTTTTCCGATCCTCATTGCTGTTATCGATGCACCTTGGAAAATTGTCGCTATTCTGATTCTCTATTTTATTATCCAAAATGTCGAAAGTTATTTGCTGACACCCACTGTCATGGCTAAACAGGTATCTTTACTACCGGCAATTACCCTAATCGCTCAAATTTTCTTTGCTCAAATGTTTGGCATCTTAGGTTTATTATTGGCTTTACCTTTGACAGTGGTAGTAAAAACATGGTTAGATGAATTATTATTCAAAGACATTTTAGATCAATGGGATCACGGCCATAACAAATCTTAAATAATCTCGGCAAAAACCATGAAATTAATTATTCTTACTCTCGTTATTTTATCTAATGTTTTTGCTGCTCTCCCAGCTAAGTCTGAAACGGTTCTAGAAAAAATTAAACGCACGGGATTATTAGAAGTAGCTATGAGAGAAGATGCGATTCCTTTTGGCTATCGAGATAGTAATAATAATTTGCAGGGATTATGCTTAGATTTTATCCAATTGCTCAGGGAGGAACTCAAGCATAAATTAAACCTCCGAATCATCAGTGTCAAAATTTATAAATCAACTTTATTTAATCGCTTCCAGTTATTGGAAAATAAAACCGTTGATTTCGAGTGTGGTCCGAATAGTATCAGAAAAAATATACCCAATGGTGTCAGTTTTTCCCGTCCTTTTTTTGTGACGGGAACTCAGTTTTTAGTTCGGAGTGATAATCAGGATAATTTTAACTTTTCTTCGTCCTTAGAAGGTATAAGTATTGGAGTTTTGCGAGATACCAGCACTCAAGAATTATTAAGACAAAAATATCCTCTTGCTACCTATCAGGAATTTCAAGGAGTGACGGGAAGACTGCGGGGTATCCAAAGTTTAAGAAGGAATAGAATAGATGCTTTTGCTAGTGATGGCATTCTGCTAATTGGAGAAGCTGTCATTCTCGGTTTATCCTTAGAACAAGATTATCAACTTATACCCCGCAATCCTTTAAATTGTGATTATTATGGTTTCATTCTTCCCGCTAATGATCCCCAATGGCAAGAGTTTATTAATGGGGTTATCGTCACCAGTGAGAACAGAAATATTTTTAAAGCATGGTTTACTGAAGTTGCTTCCTATTTTAGAGATACCTGGCAGTATTGTCGTAATAATCCCGAAAAATCCTAGTA
The DNA here is from genome assembly GCF_041928595.1 of Microcystis sp. BLCC-F209. NCBI lineage: Bacteria > Bacillati > Cyanobacteriota > Cyanophyceae > Chroococcales > Microcystaceae > Microcystis > Microcystis sp. BLCC-F209. The sequence continues at coordinate 13,260 of NZ_JBHFLL010000307.1, read as the reverse complement.
AAACTTAACGATTATGCTCAAAAAAAATTATTTATTTTGGTTAATTGGTTGCGCTACAATAATCCTGTTTATTTGCAGCAGCATCAGACATATTTTATTTCAATCTAATGCTCTCGATCTTGGTTGGTTTGATCAGGGAGTTTACCTAATTTCTCAAGGTAAACTACCGATTATATCTTTTGTTGACTACCATATTTTAGGCGATCATATCGCTTTTATTCTCTATCCTATAGCCTTACTTTATAAAATTTATCCGAGCGTTTATTGGCTGCTTTTATTGCAAGCTTTTTCCCTTTCCCTTGCCGCTTTTCCCCTCTGGCAATTGGCAATACAAGCGGGATTAAAAGAAAAACAAGCTTATACATTAGCCTTAGTTTATCTGCTCTATCCCCTAATTTTTAATGTTAATCTCTTTGATTTTCATCCTGAAGTGATCGCAGTGCCAGCCATTTTTTGGACAATTTTGGCCGCAAGATTAAATAATCTCTGGGGATTTTTTCTAGGAATCATTGTTATTCTCGGTTGTAAAGCAATTCTCTCTTTAACATTGTTGGGAATGGGTATCTGGTTACTTCTCTGGGAAAAGAAAAAAATCCCAGGAATAATTGCTATTATTAGCGGCATTCTTTGGTTTATTATCACCACGAAATTATTAATTCCTCTCCTGACAGGAAAATCAGCAGTTATCGAAATGGCCGATTCTCGATATAGTTATCTAGGAGATAGTTTACCAGCAATTATCTTTAATCTTTTCCTCAAACCCGATCTTGTCTTAGGAAAAATCTTTACTGGCAACAATCTAGAATACCTCATCCTATTAATTATTCCCTTAGTTTGGGGTTTATCCTGGCGCTATTCTGCCCCAATAATTGCCGCTATTCCCGCACTCGCTTTAAATTTATTAGCAGATCATGCCCCACAAAAAAACTTAACGACTCAATATTCCCTGCCAATTTTGCCCTTTTTATTTCTAGCGGTTATCGCCACTTTAGCCCATAATAGCAGCTGGTTGAAGCAGCCTAAATGGATAATTACTTGGGCAATTATTGCCTTTTTTGCCTTAGCTAAATACGGCTATTTTTGGTCACTGTATTTAAATTCCCTCGATACTTGGTCCGCCACCCAAAAAGCTCTCACCCAAATTACCACCAATGAGAGTGTCTTGACTACTTCTAGAATTGCCCCCCATCTTACCCATCGAGAAATGATCAAATTAGCGATCGAAGGTTCCCAATCCCTAGATTTAAATCAATTTAATTATATCCTACTCGATCGCCGTCATCCCGGTTGGTCTAGTTCACCAGAACTAATTGATGATCACTTAAATAAACTGAATCAAAATGAGAACTTCCAGTTAATCCTTAATCAGGATGATGTGTTTTTATATCGGGCCTTGACAACCCCTCAAGAAACAAAATAATTTTTCGTTCCACCAATTCCAATAAATTTTCTTTATCGATGGGAAACCAGATAATATCAGCATCGGCACGAAACCAAGTGCGCTGACGTTTGGCAAATTGACGGGTATGGAGGATAATTAAATCGATCGCCTGTTCTAAAGAAATTTCTCCGAGGAGATATTGCTTAATCTCTGCATAACCCAAAGTCTGCAAAAGTGGCAAATCCCAACCGTATTTATCCCCCAAATTCTGCACCTCTGCTACTAATCCTTTTGCAATCATTTGATCAGTACGAACAGTGATCCGCTTGTCTAAACTTTCTGGGGAACAATCTAAACCAATTTGTAAAATTGGATAAGTGGGAGGGTTTTCTCCCTGCTGACTAGAGATAGGTTTTCCTGTCAGATAAAAAACCTCTAAAGCGCGTAAAGTCCTTACCTGATCATGGGGATGAATTTTTTTAGCAGCCTCCTCATCTACCTGGGTCAGAATTTGATAAAGATAGGATTGTCCTAAAGCTTGTAATTGCTGTCTTAAATCCGCTTGAGGAGAAACCCTCGGTATTTTTAAACCTTTGACAATGGACTTGATATAAAGTCCCGTACCACCGACCAAAAACAGAGGAGAATAGTGGAGAGTGGTGATTAAATCCTCAGCCTGTTCTTGGTACTGTGCTAGGGTAAAATTATCTTGAGGAGCGCAAATATCAATTAGATAATGGGGAATCCGCTGACATTCTTCTAAGCTAGGTTTAGCGGTACCAATATTAAATTCTCGATAGATTTGTCGGGAATCGGCACTGAGAATTACTGAATTAAACTTTTCGGCCAATTGTAGTGCCAAACTGGATTTTCCTGTGGCAGTTGCCCCACAAATAACAATTAAAATAGGTAAAGAGGAAGTAGTCATCGACGCTACATGACAGTAATCAGTAATCAGTGAACAGTAATCAGTAATCAGTAATCAGTGAAAAGACAGGACTGTTAAGCTAAGTGGGTGGGTGGAATTAAATATAAGATCAACGTAGGTTGGGTTGAAGCATGAAACCCAACGTCCGCTCATGTTGCGCTACCGCTAACCCATCCTACAAATAATTGTGCCTCCCTACTTAAGACGCATTTAAACTGGGTATTGTGAAGCTGATTAACAGGGGTACATCCCACATTAATTATCAGTGACTCTTAAATTATTACAGATATATCAGCAGCTATCTGTAAGCATCCCACCGAAAAACTAATGCGCTTCGGGGTTTGGGTAGGGTTGATTCATGAATCAACCCTACCTTGAATCAACCCTACCTTGAATCAACTTTAGGAGAAAGTTTCCGCTTAAAAATCCCAAATTACATGAGTAGAAAACGGGTTTCTCCGAGAAACCCGTTTTCTCTGTGTGGGATTGACAAAAATTGAGATGCACCCGATTAACAGCTATCAAAAAAAACAGCACCCTGATGGATGCTGTTTGTCAAGAAAATGTTACAAAACTTAAGCTAAAGCCGCCATTTTCACATCGTTATTAGCGAGGATATTTTGCAACTCCTCCGCGTCCACGGTTTCTTTTTCCACTAACATTTGCGCTAACTGGTCTAAGATGGCGCGGTTATTGACTAAAACCTCTTTAGCGCGACGATAGGCCTGTTCCACTAAGTTACGCACTTCCTCGTCAATAGCTGCCGCAGTTTCATCGGAGAAATCTCGATCGGAAGCGATATCACGACCTAGGAAAACATTACCATTTTGACGACCTAAGGCCACTGGCCCCAGGCGATCGCTCATGCCGAAACGAGTTACCATTTGCCGCGCTACTCGTGCCACCTGTTGCAGGTCATTAGAAGCACCCGTAGTCACTTCTTCCTCACCGAAGATAATTTCTTCCGCTAAACGACCCCCCAAAGCTACAGCCATCTGATTTTGCAGATAAGCGCGAGAATATAACCCGGATTCCATGCGATCCTCGCTGGGAGTGAACCAAGTTAAACCCCCAGCGCGACCGCGAGGAATAATACTAATTTTTTGGACGGGATCGTAATCCGGCATTAAAGCACCCACCAAAGCGTGACCAGCTTCATGGTAAGCAACTAAAGTTTTGCGTTTTTCACTCATGACGCGATTTTTCTTCTCAGGACCTGCTAGAACACGATCGATCGCATCGTTGATCTCATCCATAGAAATCTCGGTTAAATTGCGACGTGCCGCTAAAATTGCGGCTTCGTTGAGCAAATTAGCCAGATCCGCACCGGTAAAACCGGGGGTACGACGAGCGATTTTATCGAGATCCACGTCTTGGGCCAAAGTTTTGCCTCTGGAGTGGACATTAAGGATTTCCTTACGGCCAGCGTAATCGGGACGATCCACCACCACTTGGCGATCAAAACGACCCGGACGTAATAAAGCGGCATCCAGCACATCAGGACGGTTAGTGGCGGCGATAATGATAATACCTGTATTACCTTCAAAACCGTCCATTTCCGTTAATAATTGGTTGAGGGTTTGTTCCCGTTCATCGTTACCACCCCCTAAACCGGCACCCCGTTGACGACCGACAGCATCAATCTCATCGATAAAAACTATACAAGGTGCATTCGCTTTCGCTTGTTCAAATAGGTCGCGGACGCGAGAAGCACCCACCCCGACGAACATTTCCACAAATTCCGAACCGGAAATGCTAAAAAACGGGACTCCTGCTTCTCCAGCTACTGCGCGAGCGAGCAGGGTTTTACCTGTCCCCGGAGGACCGACTAAAAGGACTCCTTTGGGGATTTTTGCCCCAATTGCCGTGAAGCGATCGGCATTTTTGAGGAAGTCCACCACTTCGTTTAATTCTAATTTTGCCCCTTCAATCCCGGCCACATCACCGAAAGTAACCTGGGTTTGGGGTTCCATCTGTACTCTTGCTTTCGATTTGCCGAAGTTCATCGCTTGGGAACCGGGACCACTTTGGGCGCGACGGAGCAAGAAAAATAGACCAACAAGAAGCAATATAGGGAAAAATAGGCTACTGAAGGCTCTTACCCATACTCCTTCTTCTCTTTGGGGCAGTACGGAAATATCAACGTTATTTTCTGCCAAGATGTTGATTAATTGCGGATCGTTGGGCAGGTTAACTAATACATTTGCTCCATCTTGGGTGGGTACGATCGCCCGTTGCCGGTCGGCACTTAAGCGCACGGTTTCTACTTTACCTTCCCGTACTTCCTGTAAAAATTCACTATACTTCCAAGTCTGTTGCACTGCTGGCTGGCGATCAAAGAAAGCTGAGGCCAAGGCAAGGACTACGATTAACAATAGGGCATATAGTCCCGCATTGCGCCATTTTTTGTTATTACCGTTTTTGTTCACGCTGTCGAACTCCTGATAAATTGGGGATGATCTTATCGGTTGTTAAGGGGTTGTTAACTTATGTTAACGTTTCTCAGGAACACTGGACAGGTTTTTTTTTTAATATGCCCGTTCTGGTCCTCCATCGGGGTTAGCTGTTGGGGGTTGGGGGAGTATGTCAATGTGACTCTCCTAGACCGAGTAAGATCACTTAGTAAGCAAATGCCAAAATACTGCATAAAAGCTGCAAGTGGAACGATAGAGAGTTTAGTTGACCTCCACGGGGACTAGCTAGATGAAAAAACGAGAGACTTTGCTGGAGAAGTTTTGTTGCTTTTTAGTTTTGCAGCAAAATAGGACAGAATGGAATTGCGATCGGCGTTTGCGTCGTAACATGGAAAGCTATGGCCCAATCGATCCTAATGTCGAGTCCGAGGAGTATTGGTCCCTATTCTTTCAGCAACAGTATCAGAATCACGGTTCCCAAAATCATCTTTTCCGTGGGCATTTATACGCTTATTTACAGGAACCTTGCTACTGGGCTGCTGCCGAAATCTATCAAAAATATCAAGCTAAACTGGATTATCAGATCGAAGACTACTTTAACGAAGGAATTCTTGGTTTTGAGGCTATCTTAGCTGACTTTAAGCCTTTATTCTCCACTCGCTTCGATAATTTTGCCACTCAGAGGATTAAATATCGCTTAATCGATCGCATCCGTCAGATTAGTCAAGCATTCGGCCATAATACTTGGAGCCTACTACTTAATTCTACCGGAGCGCGTCTCAGCCAAGCTCTCCTGGCGAGGGGATTAGTGGGGGAAACTCTCGAAAATTACCTTTTAGCTTGGGATTACTATAAAGAAATTTATGCCCAGGCAAAAATAAAAACCGATGGTAAAATTCAGGAACCTAGTCCAGAAATCTGGCAAAAAATCGCCGCTGCTTATAACTCGGATAGCCACTCTACCATCAAAATCAATTCTGCGACAATTACCCGATGGTTAAAGGATGCAGGACAAGCTATTTTTGATTATTTATTTCCCCAAGGAAAAACAATTTCTCTACAGCAACCTTTAGGGGGTGAGGAAAGTAGCACGAGGGAGGAAATGATCGAAGATACTCTCCATGATACCCCTTGGCAGCAATTAGAAGCGGCGGAAAATTTTCGCGAGTCGCAACAAAACCACCAAAAAATTCTAGCTTGGTTAGGGGCAGAAATTTCACAGATTTGTCAGCAGCCGCAACAGGCAAAACTGCATCCGCAAATTCAGTTAATTCTAGAGATGACTTATGGTTCAGGGTTGGGACAAGTGGCAATTGCCGCTAAGATTACAGAAATCACCACGGTGGTTATCAAACAATATCAGGTTTCTAGGGAACTGGATAAAGTTTATCGTCACCTCGCTAAAAAGTTTTTACCCTGGGCCAGCGAAAACCTGCATATTTCTTTCCAGTCTCACGATAGAGAAGTTATTAGTAAGGCAATAGAACCATGGCTAACATACTACTATCAAACCAGCGCAACAACTCAGGAGGATTAATTATGGTTAATGATTGGTTAGAACTAACTCCTGATAGCATTTGGCTAGAAATACCCGCAGATATTCAAGAGATAAGTTGGGCAAAAAGTGCCAGTTTTACTGATGCCAGTATTCGTCAGAGATTTTATATTAATTATCTCTGTCAACAAGTTATTTTTAACTATCTACAGTCAGGGATGCCTGGGGTTAGCTTAGTAGAAAATCAAGAGGATTTCTGGCAACTAGGAGTTAATGGTTTTACCGTTAAATTAGGCGAAAAGTCAGTAATAGTTATTGCCAGCGAAACTCTGGATCTAGAAGCGATCGAAATTCCTCAAGAATGGGTAGATATTCCTCAATTAATTGGTGATTATTATCTAGCGGTACAGGTAAACACTGCCGAAAGTCATCTGAGAATTTGGGGTTCTACTACCCATAAAGATATTAAGGAAAAAGGACAATATATTAAGCGCAATCTTAACTACTCTCTACCGAGAAATCAACTGCAATCAGGATCAGATTCTTTAGATTTATGGGGAGAGTGTCAATTACAACCAGTGAAGATTGAACGGGAAAAGATGGAGGAAAAACTATCTTTAGATAGATTGACAACCTTGCTAGACATCTTAGCTAATCCTCAGTTAATCTTTCCCAGAAAAGCCGTTACTTTTCAGGAATGGGCAGCAGTTATCGTCAATAGTAACTGGAGAAAAATTTTAATTACCCGTCGGCAAAAATCCCCCGTCAAGTTAACCAATTGGTTTGCCCATAATTTCCCCATTGATTGGCAAAGTATACTCGATTTTAGCTCACTGTCACTGGTTCCAGCATTCAAAAATACAGAAATTAAACGCATCAAAGATTTAGGAGTAGAATTACTCGGAAATTCCCTCGCTTTGATGATTACTATCGCTAAAACTCAAGAAATATTTAGCCTGCAAGCGACTGTTTACCCCACGGGAGAAACAAGCACTTTACCCCCCCATTTAAAATTAAGTATTCTCACCGAAACTGGTCAGGTTTTTCGAGAAGTAATTGCCACAGATAACGATGAATTTATTCGTTATCGATTTGATGCTGAATTGGGGGATAAATTCTTCATTGAAGTGGCCTTAGAATCGGCAAGAGTAACCGAATATTTACAAGTATAAGCGAGGAAAAACTTAATGATTAAACTCCTAACTCTCGAACTAGATGGCACATTCGATCGGGGATTTAAAGTAAAATTAGAAATTCGTCCCGATCTTAATTCTCGTCCCCAAACTGTGATCAAAGCAAGGCTACCAGCTAATTTAGAGTTATTAACTCTTTACCGTCAATGGCAACGTCACTATAGTGAATTAGAGGGATTTTTTAAAGTCTTAAAAGATAGCAATCCCCAACAAATTACCAATAGTTCTCAGCAGAGTTTAGTCTTTAAAAACTGCCAAGAAAAAGCCAAATTATTTGAGGATAACTTAAACAGATGGTTGAATAATAGCCCAGAATTTGAACCGATTAAAACCGCAATTCTGCGCTCTGGTAATAACTTTCGTATCTGGGTACAAACCGATAATATTTGGCTACAAAGATTCCCCTGGGAAAAATGGGAAATTCTCCAAAATACCGGCGCAGATATAGCCATTATTGTCTCAGAATACGATACCTTAGCCAGACAATTAAAAAATCATAAAAAAATTCGGATTTTAGCCATTTTAGGCTATGCCACCGACTTAAAATTTCTGGAAGAAGATCGCAAAACCTTAGACGATATTGCGGGAAAAGCAGGAGCCGAAATTATCTGGGAAAAAGCTCCCCACCCGCAAAAATTAAATCAGTTATTGCGTCAAGAAACTTGGAATATTCTCTTTTTTAGCGGTCATAGTGCCAGTACAGAAGATGGCCAAGATTGCGAAATTCAACTAACAGAAACTCATAAATTAAAGATAGCTGATTTTAGCTTTTCCCTGGGAGAAGCCACTAAAAACGGGTTAAAGTTAGCGATATTTAACTCCTGTGATGGTATCGGTTTGGCACAACAACTATCCCGGGAAAAAGGGATGGCATTACCCCATCTAATCTTTATGCGCGAGAAATTACCCGATCCCGTTTCTCCCAAATTTCTGCAATACTTTTTAACCGCTTTTACCAATAATAAATCTCTCTATAGCGCCGTACATGAAGCCCAAAAAAATCTCCACGATGACTGGGAAAAAGACTATCCCTGTGCCAGTTGGCTGCCCGTAGTTTGCCCCAATCCCACCGAAGAACCCCCCACTTGGCATAGTTTCAGTAACTCCCCTCAAAAACAACAAAATTGGCGACGATTTGCTCTAACTTTCGGTTTAGGTTTAGCCGTAACGATGACAGTCTTGGCAATAAGAGAAACAGGAATTTTAGAACCCTTAGAATTAAATATTTATGATCGCCTGATGCAACTAAAACCCAAAGATAAACCCGATGAAAGATTATTAATTATTACCATCGATCGCCAAGATTGGGCCTATCAAGATCGCATGGGTATGAAAAGACCAACAATACCCGGAAGCGATCAAAAACGTTCCCTCGCAGGAGAAGCATTATCGCAGCTTTTAAATAAATTACTGCCCTACGAACCGCAAATTATCGCCTTAGATATCCTCCGTCCCATCGCTGCCAGTCAAGATTATCCACCCCTAGCCAAACAATTACAAAATACTCCTAATTTTATCTCGATTTGTAAGTTCAATAATTACCCGCAACCGGACGGATTTCCCCCACCCCCGGAACTGCCAAAAAATCAGAGTGGTTTTAGTAACATAGTCCTAGACGAAACCATTGCCGGAGTTCCCCGAATTCGTCGTTTTTTATATCAGGCAAAACTCGATCGCACCTCTCCCTGTCTTCCCCCGGATTCTTTGGCCAAAGTTGACTCAATGTCCTGTAATTTTAAAGATTATGCTCCTAGTTTTAGTCTCCTAATTGCCAAACGATATCTAGAATCCCAGAATCAAGATTTTGACTGCAATAAACTGCAGCGGGGAATTCTAGAAATTAATATCGGGGATACTCATCTCGGTGACTGGCTACAATCCAACCGCGGCCCCTACAGAACCAGTCAATCCGATACCCGATCCGGCCGTCAAGTTATGCTCGCTTACCGTCGAATCGCCGATAATGGCAGCGATGCAATCACAAAAATTGCCCCGAAAAAATCTCTCCAACAGGTTTTAGATCCGCGTTTTAATCCCGAATCAGTCCGGGAAAAAATTGTCCTGATTGGAGTAACAGAACCCGGGATCGATGATTTTTTAACCCCCTTTAGTCGCAACCCATCGGAAGCAATTCCGGGGGTTTATTTGCACGCGCACGCAGTCAGTCAAATTCTCGATACAATGACAGGAAAACGTACCTCGATCGCTTTCTGGAATCCCCTACAGGAGGCTTTCTGGGTGCTGGGTTGGTCCCTGGTGGGGGGATTGTTAACGTGGCGTTTTCTTCGGGTAAAAACGGTACTTTTGACAGTGGTGATCGCTGTGATTTCCCTTACTGGTATCGGTTGGCTTCTCTTTAGTTATTTCGGTCTCTGGGTTCCGATTATCCCCTCAGCGATCGCACTTCTCACCACCTCCGGTATCTTCTTTTTTCTTCGTTCTTATACTAAATCCGTTGAGTAACGCACAGAAAACGGGTTTCTCGGAGAAACCCGTTTTCTACTATTTAAAATAGCTAGGTAACAGCCATGATCAAACCTTCGATCGCCCTCATCCTTCTTTTCTCCCTACTGCCTCAACCCGGGTTAACCCTTGTCACCCCGGCTGCCGGAAATATTTCTAATCATCCCATTCTGACGGCACAGGGCGATCGGGAGCTTACCGAGGAGCAATTCCTACAACGAGTCACCGTTCGGATTACTAGCGAGACAAATCGGGGATCAGGGACGATTATTGCTAAAAAAGGCGATAATTACCTTGTCCTAACCAACGCCCACGTTACCCGCAACACAAAAACCCTACAGGTACAAACTTACGACGGCCACAGCCGTGCGGCCCGCATTGTCCCCAATTCCCTATCGGAGAATCAAGATCTCGCTCTGCTGGAGTTTAGCGATACCCGGGAATATTCGATCGCCACCATCGCGAAGTTTACCATCAATCAAAACAGCATCGGTTTAGAAGTGGTGGCCGCGGGATATGTTGCCGAAACGGGACAGTATCGGACGACAAAGGGAACCCTCGAACAGGTGAGCGATCGACCCCTCCGGGATGGCTACAGCGTCGGTTATAGTGGCGATATCGTGCAGGGAATGAGTGGCGGCGGCATTTTTGTCGATGGGGAGTTAATCGGCATTAACGGGCGATCGGCCCATCCGATTCTCTCTAACTACATCTACGAAGACGGCACAAAACCCACAGACGCAGAAATCCAACAGATGAGAGCGGTTAATTGGGGCATTTCTATCAATACCCTATTAACCTACATCCGTCCCGAAATCCTCAGCGCCTATAACCTACCCCTACCGCCGGTGAACCCCGATATAGAAACCACCGCCCCTACTGACTATATCGCCGAATTAGAAACGAAAGCGAAGGGTTTCACCGTCCGGATCGATAGTACGAGCGGTGGAAACGGTAGCGGTGTCATTATCGCTAAAGAAGGGAATATTTACACGGTTTTAACCGCCGATCACGTCTTCTGCGAAAAAATCAAAGGCACCACCAGATGTGCCGATCACACCTACACCGTCGTCACCAGCGACGGCAAAACTCGAAACATCGAGAAAAGCACCATCATCCGGCAGGAAGGGGTAGATTTAGCAGTTTTTCAGTTTGAAAGCCTGGACAATTATCCCGTTGCGGAAATAGCGAATTATAACCCAAATACCGGTGATTTTGTTTTTGCCGCAGGCTTCCCCAAAATTGGCGACAATCCCTCGAAATGGTTGTTTAGTGGCGGTACAATTAACGAGAAAGAACGGGGATTACTACAAACCCGCCAAAGTCCTTTAAGGAATAAACAAGGGGGAACATTACAAAGTGTTGCTTCTTTAACCGAAGGCTATGAATTAGTTTATACCAGCATCACATTTGGGGGCATGAGTGGCGGTGCAGTCTTAGACTCCCAGGGGAGAGTAATAGGGATTCATGGAAGTTCGGAAACAGCAGGGGTAACGGAAATTCAGTTAGGGTATAGTTTAGGGATTCCTATTAGCACTTTTATCGGATTGCAAGAAAGATTGAAGGTAAAACCGCAATTATTAACCACTGCTCAACCCCAAGTTAGTCCGCAACAACAACAAGAAATTATTCAAGCGATTACTGGTGTTATTGTCCCTAATACCAATGCGAAGGCGGATATTTGGATACAAAGGGGGGGACAATTATGGCGGTTAGCAAGGGATCAGGAAGCAATTAAAGCCTTTGATGAGGCAATTAAGCAAAATGACCCCGATAATGTCTATTTAGCTTGGTATGGGAAGGGATTAGCGTTATTTGAATTACGCGAACATCAACCAGCTATAGAAGCTTTGCAACAAGCGATTAATACCTTACCTAAACGGGAAAATTTAAAGAAGTTTCACAGTAGTATTTTACAACGGCAAAGTGTAGTTTATCGCTTTTTAGGTGACTTCTCAACAAGTGCTGGTAGAGAAAGAGAAGCCAGAGAAAATTATGAGCAAGCATTAACGGTGATTAATCAGGCGATTTCTCTGGTTCCTAATAACCCCAATCACTATAACGAGAAATGGGCAGTATTAGATAAATTAAAACGCTATGATGAGGGATTAGCGGCGATTAATCAGGCAATTAATCTCGCTCCCCGGGCTGTTTGGTATGCCAATCGGGGGAATCTTTACTCTGATCAACAAAAATACAAATTAGCATTAGATGACTACAACAAAGCTATTGAACTTAATCCTAATTTTGCTATGGCTTACAACAATCGGGGGGGTCTTTACCGTCTCCAAGAAAAATACGATTTAGCCCTCTCTGACTACGACAAAGCTATTGAACTTAATCCTAATTATGCTTATGCTTACAACAATCGGGGGGGTCTTTACTATGACCAACAAAAATACGATTTAGCCCTCTCTGACATCAACAAAACTATTGAACTTAATCGTAATTTTGCTGAGGCTTACTACAATCGGGGGATTCTTTACTATGACCAACAAAAATACGATTTAGCTTTAGCTGACTACAGCAAAGCTATTGACATTAATCCTAATTATGCTGAGGCGTACAACAATCGGGGGAATCTTTACCGTCTCCAACAAAAATACGATTTAGCTTTAGCTGACATCAACAAAACTATTGAACTTAATCCTAATTTGGCTGAGGCTTACAACAATCGGGGGGTTCTTTACCGTCTCCAAGAAAAATACGATTTAGCCCTCTCTGACTACAGCAAAGCTATTGACATTAATCGTAATTTTGCTATGGCTTACTACAATCGGGGGATTCTTTACTTTAACCAACAAAAATACGAATTAGCTTTAGCTGACTGGAACAAAGCTATTAAAATTAATCCTAATCATGCTGAGGCTTACGCCAATCGTGGTGTTTTATATGCCGAATTAAAACAAACCGAAAAAGCAAAAATTGATCTACAACAAGCAGCTATATTATTCCGCCAACAGAATAATATGGCTGCTTATGAACAAGTGATGCAGATTTTACAGCAATTAGGGGGGTGAAATAGAAATCATCAATTATGGAAAGTCGAGAAATTATCAAAAAACTGAAGGATGAGGGATGGTATCAAGTAGGTACAACAGGAAGTCATCATCATTTTAAACATCCCCATAAAAAAGGGAAAGTGACTGTTCCTCACCCTAAAAAGGATATTCCCCTTAAAACCCTAATCAGTATCGAAAAACAAGCCAGTATTAAATTACGATAAAGGAGAAATAAATGATTACTTATTTAGCCACCGTTCATAAAGATAACCATAGTGATTATGGGGTACAATTTTATGACTTTCCGGGTTGTATTAGTGCAGGAGAAACCATCGAAGAAGCGAAAAAAATGGCAACTGAAGCCTTAAAAGGTCATATTTCCTT
>NZ_JBHFLL010000306.1:0-3741 GCF_041928595.1 Microcystis sp. BLCC-F209 | reverse complement strand
AGTGGCTTGAGAAGCTCTTTCATTAGTTTTGGGAAAATTGTTAGCATGGCTTATTCACATTTATTGGTGTACATTTACTTTGTTTTCTTATCTATAATATCAAATTTTGTACCACTTTTTTCCACGTTCAACACTTCTGCTATTTTAGCTACTGTTAAAGCTTGTTGAATCCACTCTTGAAGGGGATAACTTAATTCTAATCTCCCCCGTTGGTTAGCAAGGGCTATTTCATAGCAAGAAATGGGGGAAACTCCGAGAGATTCTGCTAACTCAAATTTTTCTAGCCAATGCTCGGGAAATCTGTCAAAATTGCCATTTATTAACCACAACCAAATATGAGTATCAAGCACAATTACTTCAGACATTCCCAATCTTCTTCATCTACAATAGGACTGACCATATCACCTAGTATTTTAGCTTTACCCACCATATTCTCAACTGGAAAATGACGTTTGAATAAGGATGGTTTTTCTTCTAATAAGTTGTTTTTGCTGGCGGTGAAATTTTTAATTAATTGATAAAGTTCATCTAGTTGTTCTTCAGGTAAATTATCAATTGCTGTTTGAATAAGTTCTTTAACAGTCATAGTTTTACTCTCTATTTTCTGAACTTGAGTTATACTATAACACAACGGTTCCTTCAATAAAGGGACTCATCTTGAGATTTTACCTAAAATACAGCAGACTAAAAAGACTCATTTAAACCGTTTATTCTTAGATTAGCGGAATCTCCCCTAATGCAAGAGTGCCTCGTCTCAAAAAGTAATTTAAACACTTAACAGCTTATGTCTCCCCTGTCTTCTGCAATTATCGATACTTGGCGACGTTTTTACCGAGATCCCCTGGCAACAATAGGAGCGATCGCATTAATTATAATTATTCTTGCCGTCCTATTCGGTCCGATTTTTTATCGGGTCCCCATCGATACCATCGATTTTAGTCAAACCACTGCTCCCCCTAGTTTAAAACATCTTTTCGGCACTAATGATCTGGGCCAGGATCAATTGGCGAGGATTTTGGTGGGGGGTCGAATTTCCCTGGCGGTGGGGATTGCTGCTATGATAGTTGCGATTATTCTAGGGACAGCGATCGGGGCTATTTCCGGGTTTTACGGGGGCGCAATCGATGGCTTATTGATGCGATTAACGGATTTATTCCTATCTTTGCCCCAATTGCCCCTACTTTTACTGATTGTCTATCTATTTCGCGATAGCATCAAAAAAATCGCCGGACCGGAAACGGGTATTTTTATCCTCGTGGTTTTAGTAATCGGGGGTTTAAATTGGATGTCGGTGGCCCGATTGGTGCGGGGAAATTTTTTAAAATTACGAGAGATGGAGTTTGTCTCGGCTGCGATTGCTTTGGGGGCCACTCCTTTCCGTTTAATCTGGGTGCATTTATTGCCTAATGTTTTGGGAATGATCATCGTGGCGGCTACTTTAGCGGTGGGTAATGCGATTATTACCGAGTCAACCCTGAGTTTTTTGGGTTTGGGTTTCCCCCCCGATGTGCCGACTTGGGGACAAATGTTATTTAAAGCTAAAGATTACTTGACAACTGCCCCCCACTTGGTCATTTTTCCGGCTCTGGCTATCGTGATCACAGTGTTAAGTATTAATTTTATCGGTGATGGTTTACGCGATGTCTTCGATCCTCATGTTTAAGGAATTGTGGAAGTGGATAATTGCCGAAAATTACCCAGAACCCCTATGATGATCAGTAACGATGGTGAGGAAATAAATACTGTGAGTAGCGTAACTGTCATTAGCGATCAGAAGTTTGACCAAGAGGTTTTTGAGGTCGAAAAACCCGTTTTAGTCTATTTTTGGGCGAGTTGGTGCGGTCCGTGTCGTTTGGTATCCCCCTCGATCGATTGGGTGGCCAACACCTACGGCGAACGGCTAAAAGTAGTTAAACTAGAGGTGGACCCTAACCCCAACTCGGTGGCTAAATGTGATGTGAAAGGTGTTCCTGCTTTACGCATCTTTAAAGATAACGAAATTATTGCCACTCATGAAGGGGCGATCGGCAAACAACAATTACAATCTTTTATCGATACCTATGTCAGCTAATTAGGTATCTGTGGTTATGAATAACTTAACCCTAGCACACCGCTTACAGGCACTCCAATCCAACGTTTTTGCCGATATGGATCGGGCAAAAGCTGCCAGTAGAGAAGCGGGTAATATCATTATCGATCTTTCGCTCGGTTCCTCCGATCTTGGGGCTGCTCCCCATGTTATCGATGCTATAGAGCGATCTCTCCACGATCCTCACACCCACGGCTATTTACTCCATAATGGGACCAGAGACTTCCGAATAACTGCCGCTAACTGGTATAGCGATCGCTTTGGTGTTCCCATCGATCCAGAAACGGAGGTTTTACCCCTAATTGGTTCTCAGGAAGGCACGGCCCATCTACCTTTGGCCCTTCTCAACCCCGGGGATTTTGCCCTGCTTCTCGATCCGGGTTATCCCTCCCATTTGGGCGGTGTTGCCCTTGCTGGCGGTCAAATCTACGGAATGCCAATTTTGGCAAAAAATGACTTTCTGCCGGTTTTAGAGGACATTCCTGACCTAGTGCTGGCACAATCGAAGCTGATGGTCTTGAGTTATCCCCATAATCCCACTACAGCGATCGCACCTTTGGCATTTTTCCAAAAAGCGGTTGATTTTTGCCGTCAGCATAATTTAGTTTTAATCCACGATTTTCCCTATCTAGACATCTTTTTTGCGGGAACATCGCCCCCCCCGTCAATTTTACAGGCCGATCGAGCTAAAACTAATTCGATCGAGTTTTTTACCTTTTCCAAGTCGTATAATATGGGCGGTTTTCGCATCGGTTTCGCCATTGGCAACCCGCAGTTAATTATGGCTTTGCGACAGATTAAAGCCATGGTTGATTTTAATCAGTATTTGGGCATACTCAACGGTGCAATTGCCGCTTTAACTGGTAATCAAGATTCGGTCAAGGAAACCGTCGCTATCTTCCAAAAACGCCGGGATGTGTTTATTAATGCCCTAAATCGCATCGGTTGGCCAGTTGCCACTCCGGCCGCCACTATGTACGTTTGGGCGAAAATTCCCCCCAGTTGGCCGGGTAATTCCGTTGATTTTTGTCGGCAATTGGTGGCCCAAACCGGTGTCGCTGTTTCCCCCGGTTCCGGTTTTGGTAAGGGTGGTGAGGGTTATGTGCGTTTTGCCTTAGTTCACGATCCCGATATTCTAGAGGCTGCCGTGGAGAAAATTGGGGCTTTTTTGGGATAAAACCGATATTCTCAGCAGTGGTTATGCTGCAATCGATAACTTTCGCCTTGTTGCTGCTGATATTCCGGGTGATATTGGTAATGTGTCCACTCCCAAACTTTCTAGTATTATCGGACTAGGCATACTAGGGAGCGGTTTAGTGGTGTGTCGCCTCGCTAAACGTCGTTAACCGCGCTTGGGGTGGGGGGATGAGCCAAAATTTTGCCAATTCGCCACCCTTTGCGGTTAAAAGCTTTAATTGTGCTGCTGTCTTTGTAATTCCTCGATCACGTCGGGGGATAAATCGGTAAATCGGGCGATTTCTGAGATAGGAACCCCAGCAGATAGCATTTTTAGGGCAATTTGTCGAGCTTTTTCCTCTTTACCCGCTTGCAAGCCTTTTTTTAGTCCTTTTTCCTCGCCTTCCTCTAAAATATCTTGATAGATGACAGATTCTCTCATAATGTCACTCCGAAGGATTTTTTTAATCGTCTCT
>NZ_JBHFLL010000305.1:0-38834 GCF_041928595.1 Microcystis sp. BLCC-F209 | reverse complement strand
CTAGGTTCTGTGTGATAAGTTTAATTGACATAGGATCGATCGATCTTTGTGTCCTTTGTGTCTTTGTGGTTCGTTCCACCCCCTCGCTCTTGAGAAATGTATCTTAGAATACATTTTACCCACCAAAGCTGGGAGAGCCTTTTCTTTTCACTGATAACTGAAAAATCCCTACCCTACCCAATCACCTCGTGTAAATCCGTCGGTGCGAGATTAGGATAAACCACTTCACCATCCTTAAACCAGATAATGCGCTGAGAGTGACGCGCCACATCAGCCTCGTGAGTTACCATGACGATAGTAATGCCACTGTTATTCAATTCCGAGAAAATAGCCATCACCTCTTGGGTAGTTTTCGAGTCTAGCGCCCCCGTCGGTTCATCAGCAAGTAATAATATGGGTTGATTGACAATTGCCCTAGCAATAGCAACGCGCTGCTGTTGTCCCCCCGATAATTGATTGGGTTTATTGTGCAGTCGATTATCTAATTTTACCTTCGTTAAAGCAGCGATCGCTCTTTCCTTTCTTTCCTGGGGAGGAACCCCACCATAAATCATTGGTAACATGACATTTTCCAGCGCACTCATCTGGGGTAAAAGATGGAATTGCTGGAAAACAAAGCCGATTTTACGATTGCGAATCTGAGCTAAATCCCCATCCGGCAGCGTAGAAACGTCGAGATTTTCTAGATAATAAGCTCCCGAGGTGGGACGATCAAGACAGCCGATAATATTCATGGCCGTGGATTTTCCCGAACCCGATGCCCCCATAATAGCGCAATATTCACCTTTTTTTAGGCTTAAATTGACGTTATTAAGGGCTTTAACCATGGTTTCGCCACTGCCGTAGATTTTAGATACATTTTCGAGGCGAATAATTACTGGCTGATAGACTTCGGCTTTATCGTTGCGTTCGCTGAGAGAGGAAGTATCAAAACTCATGAAATAAATTCGTGGGGGCAGGGTGTGGGGTGTAGGGTGTGGGGTGTAGGGTTTTAGCGATTTTTAGGGGGTCAATTACCTAATTTTCAGGCAAAAAGTGCCTAAATTTCCCCCCGATCACTCCCATATCTGGTACTTTTTGATTTACAAAAACTCTCAAAGTCTTAACCCACAAGGGTTTTACCATTATTCAGCAAGCCCTAAATAGAGATAAAACCAATAAATGCAGCTATTCTAACCTGAGCAATTTTCCATTCAAGCAACATCCTTGAGAAAACCGACCAGAGGCAAGAAAACCGGCGCTAAATTCGATCGAGCTACGGCTAAACAGGGATAGGAGCGATCACTATAATTTTCCCCCACCTGCAAGGGAAAAATCTTTTCTCCTAAAGAGATAAATACTCCGCCAGCGGCCTGTAGAATTGCCCAAACCGCCGCAATATCCCAGACTTTTGGGGTTGCTTCCACTCCTCCCAACACCGTGCCATCGGCAACCAAAAGCAGATTATAACTAGCCACTCCTATCATCCGCACTTTGCAGGGAAAGGGATTTTTTAATATATCTGTACTGCGAGCGCAGAGATTGAACAGATGATTTTTGCTGGGAAAATCGTCGCTGGTGTGAATCGGTTGACCGTCGCGGTAGGCCCCTAGCGGACCGGTTAAACCCGTCTCACCGTACCAATAGCCATAATAGGCCTGTTTTAGGCAGGGGAGATAAACAAATCCGAACACGGGAGTCCCCCGGTAGAGAAGTCCTAGGGAAATGCCCCAGATGGGAATACCGCGAGTAAAATTAGTCGTGCCGTCGATCGGATCCACTACCCAACACCATTCTTGATCCGGGAAAATATGGGTAGTTTCCTCGGTTAGGACTCCATGATCCCGGAAAGTGCCAGCAATTAGCGATCGCAATTCGCCATCAGACCAACGGTCGGCAGCCGTCACTAAAGTCCCGTCTGCTTTATTGGTGGCCTGTAATTTGCCAAAATCAGCTAGTAGGCGATCGCTCACCTGGCCGGTAGCCTGATAACAAAAGTCTAAAACCTGACTCCAAAAAGTTTCCATAATTTTCTCGTTCGTCTTCTAGTAGAATATTAAATCATTGTCTAAACTTAGGTAGTCGAGATTGAGCGCGGAAGCCCACCAGGAGATCAGACTAGCTACCCGTCTAGAAGCGATACTTTACCTAAAAGGGCAGCCTGTCCCCTTAACCGAGATGGTGACGTTGACCAACAGCGATCGCTTGACGGTAGAAGATGCCATGATCGAGTTAATGTCCGATTATGCTCACCGGGATAGTGCCTTGGAAGTGGTGGAAACCCCCCTCGGTTATAGTTTACAATTGCGGTCAGCTTATCAGAATTTGATCGAAGACCTGATCCCGGCCGAATTAGGTACAGGAACTCTCCGCACTTTAGCAGCGATTGCGCTCAAAGAACCGATTTTGCAAGCGGATTTAATTAATTTACGGGGCAGTACAGCCTATCAACAGGTTCAGGACTTGGTAGAACGAGGATTTGTGAGAAAACGCAAGCAAAATGAGGGTAGATCGTACTGGTTAGAAGTAACCGATAAATTTCATCAATATTTCGAGGTTGACAATCTTAGGGAACAGGGTATTCTGGAAGCTACCGATCAGGAATAAGGGGAGAGGGTATATTAGGGGTGAATGTTTCCGATCACTGAGCTAAACTTGAAAAAGATGGGGGGACTTCGGGCAATCAAGAAGAGCGATTTGTTAACCTAAATCTAATAACCACTACAGCGTGGGAGTTCTGATGACTTTTAATCCTGATTTTTTTCCCTGGGAAACCGAAGAACAAAATGATAACGGTCTGATGCAGTATCTCCAGCAGCAGCACCCTGAAACCCTTGAGAGAATCGCCCAATCGGTCAGTAGCGAAATTAAAGATATTATCTCGCAAAATGTCAGGGGATTGGTGGGAGTGTTGCCCTCAGAGGATTTTGCAGTACAAATTACCACCGACCGCGAGAATTTGGCGAATCTTCTCGCTTCAGCGATGATGACGGGTTATTTCCTCGGTCAAGTGGAGAAGCGCCATCATTTAGAATCAATTTTGTTAGCTACAGAATCAATTAAATTGGGCAAAAAACCAAAAATAGATTAATCTTCAGCCAAGACAGAGACACTTTCATCGGTGTCTCTATCAGTTTTTAACCCCCTTTGGCAAAACTCACCATCACCAAAATCGAGAGCAGGATACCGGGGACAAGTAAACCCGCTAATAATCCAAATTCAGTCAGCGTCATAGGAGAATATGCCCAAAATTCCATCACTTTTTACTCTAACCCCCTCTTCCGGCCACCTCAACAAAGCTTAAGGAAAATTTAAAGCCTTTTATCGGTTTTTCTTCTATCAGTTGTCCGACTACACAAACCAAAGAGAGTCTTTTTGATGTGGGTAAGCGGTTTATAATTCTTTTTTCAGCGCCTCGTATAAAGCTGAATAATCTTGCTCTGCTAATCCCATTGCTAAAGCTTTTTCCAGAAGACGCTCTACTCCTGTTAGGGGAAAAGTGGTTAAATCTAACTTCTCCGATTCCTCTAAAAAGAGATTAACATCTTTGAGTAAATGTTTAGTGGGAAAGTTAGGGTTAGCATAATTTTTCTCTAACATTCTGGTTAATTTTTTGTCAAAAGTAGGCGCATATAAGGCACTTTGACGCAGGATAGTCATGAACTTTTCTAAATCTACTCCTTGCTGGGATAAAAAAGCTAAACTCAAAGCAAAAGTACTGGTTAGAGAGGCAATTAATTGATTTAAAGCTAATTTTAACGCCGCAGCGGTTCCCACTTCCCCGATTAACATCGGTTCTTGACCAAAATGTGCTAATAAATTTGACCATTGATGGAACTGTTTCTCCGTTGCTCCCACCATAACTAAGAGAGTGCCATTTTTAGCTTCGGGAATACTTCCTAACACGGGTGCTTCTAGATATTCTCCCCCTTTAGCCACAATTTGATCTCGCAGTTGTTTACTTTCAGAAGGAGCAATGGTTCCCATCTGGATAATAGTACGATTATTGAAGTTAGATTGCTCGGAATTTAATCCTAAAACCTCTTGGATAGCGGCGGCATTGGTTAACATTAAAATCAGACAATCTGCCTCTTGAATTACTTGTTCAGGAGAGCTAACTGTTTTGGCTCCTAACTGCTGTAAAGGTGCTAATTTTTCTAAGGTGCGATTATAGGCAATAACAGGAATTTTCTGATTTAATAATCTTTCTACCATTGGCGTTCCCATTAATCCCGTTCCCAAAATTCCAACTTTCATAACTTAATTTTACCTGATTTAGTGATTAATTTTTACTGGTTTTTATAGCTGTCCAATGACGTTCGGAAGACTGATAAATTTTAACATTTTTTAATCCAGATTGCTGGATTAAATCGGCGATTTCTGCTAGGTTAAAAGCGGCATGGAGAGAATCTTTAAATAGTTGCGCTTGTCGCAGAGAAAAATTGGGACCGATTTCCCTCACCATCCCCTGGATTATTTCCTCGGAATCGGGACGGAATAAATCTCTTAAAAAAATGCCACCATTGGGTTTTAAAACTCGCTTAATTTCCCGTAAAAAAGGCAGAGGATTTTCGAGATGATGGATTAAACTATTAGAAATAACTAAATCAAATTGCTCGGATTGGTAGGGAAGATTTTTTCCATCAACTTTCTCCAATTTGATCTGTTCTTGACAGTTAGCATTAAGGATATTTTTTTGACCAATTTCTAACATAGAATCGGCCAGATCAATAGCGATAATTTGCCATTGGGGACGTAGTTGACTGAGCATAATCGGAATGCGTGCGGTACCAGTTCCTACATCTAACACCCTAGCATTAATGCCAGCCAATTGTACGGCTTCTTTAGCAAAATTAGTATTAACTTCCGTGAAGTCCATGGCATCATATTCGATCGCTTCTTCCCGATCATCCATCACTTCTGGTTCTAGAATTCTTTCCATAGAAAAGCTATCTTTAGGGATTACAATATTCACAATACATCGGATCGGCGGTTTTTTCACCGTTGGGAAAGAGTTTTTCCTCTCGATAATCACACCTTTGACAACCGTATAGTTCCAGTTTAATTAAAGAGGTGGGAAAGTGACATAAACCACAGGGTAAACCCGCTTTTCTTTCGATAATATCAAACCCCGGACAACCACAATTAGGACATAATTGATTGAGTTTTTGAACCAGATTTGCTGTTGCAGCTGCAATCGCTTTCATCCGCGTGGGATTGTGCATAGCGCGCATATCGGTTTCTAGGTGTACTTTACCGTTTTTGTCAAGAATATCTTGAACAATTTTAACGAAATTTTTCTGGTCAGTAATTCCCTTAAAAATATGCTCAGAGTCGAGAGAATTTTTATCAAACATCACCACTAAACCATGACTAGGAAACCCTATTTTTTCGGCAAATTCTAAAGCAGCTGCTAGATTAGTGACAGTTTGGTGAGCGTGATTAGTTTCCGTGACTATTGCTTGAGCAATTATTTCTAGATTATGGACTCGATCGAGCAATAAAATCAATTCACGATTACAGGAAACTAGCGGCAAGTTGGGATAGGGATAAAAACTACCCTCACTAGCAATTCCAATATCGTATCCCGAAAGCTCGATCGCTTGTTGTGCCTTCCTGCGAGCGGTTTCAATTTGTGTCCCGATGCGCTTAATGTCCCGGGTAAAAGTGCCAAAGCGATCGGTATCAAAATTATCAGGTACAATCACCTTAAGGCCTATTTCTTGCGCTAAAATCGGTGCAATTACCCGCTCTTTTCCGTGCATAGTCCCTAAAATTGCTATCCGATCTTGAAACATCTTTTCTTGAAACATCTTGATCAAGGAAAAAGTAAAAAACAGCAATCAGCGAAAAGAAAACGGCAATTTCCTACTTAAGACTGTCCACTTAAAACTCACATCTGATAACTGATAACTGATAACTGATAACTGATTTAACTGTCCATTGTTTTTCCCTGAGCTTGTTGTAATCTTTCTGCTGCTGTTTCCATGACTTCTGCAAAGTTTTCGAGAATTTCGCCGGGGTGCGCTTCCAGGATTTTTGTAGATAGGGAAATGCGATTTTTATATTCGTCAATTTCTGCGACTACCACTTGAATTGCCTGACCAACTTTAAAGAAAGTCATAGGAGAATTAAAAGAGGCCCCCGTCACCTGTTTAGCATGGAGTAATCCCGTCACTCCACCGCAATCGACAAAAACACCGTAGGGTTGTAATTTAACCACAGTGCCACTTAATAATTTACCCACAGCTAACTGACTGATAGCGTTAGCGCGAGCAATTTCTCGCTGAGACAAAACTAACTTATTATTTTCTTGATCGATTTGAATAAAAGTTGCGGTTAAAAGTTGTCCGATCAGGGAATCTAAATCATTTTTTTCGATTAAATGGGAGCGAGGGATAAATCCTTTTAATCCCTCCACTTCCCCCGTCACTCCTCCCTTATTCACCCCCGTGACGCGCAGCTGCACCGACTTGCCACTTTCAGAGATTTCCCTGACATTTTCCCAAGCTTTTTGTAGTAATAATTGCCGCAGAGAAAGGGTAACTTGTCCTTCCGCATCCTGTCCACGGGTAATTAGAAAATCGAATTCTGCACCTATGGGTAAAGCTTCGGCAATGGAAGTGACATTTTCCAGGGAAATTTCCCTTAAAGAAATAAAAGCGGAGGATTTGCCGCCAATATCGATATATGCTCCATCGGAGGTGTGTTGATCGACTCTCCCTCGCACGATTTGCCCTTTTTCAAATTGATAATCGTATTGATCAAGAGCTTTGGCAAAATCGTCCATGGAAAAGGCAGGGTTCGGTGTCATGATAAATAGAATGGTTACAAATGTGATTTCGAACTGCTTCCAGTGTAAGCTGAAGCTTGAGGGGTCAGACCATTAAGATTTAAGAAGGCTAAATAACTCTAGCACATGATCCCAGGCAGATTTGGCCGCCTTAGCATTATAACTAGCTCTTTGGTCGCAGAAAAAGCCATGGTCGGTATTTTCATAGCGGAAAACTCGATGAGGAATCTGATAACGGGTTAATGCCTGTTCTATCTCATCCACTTGCTTTTGAGGAATACTGGCATCTAACATCCCGAAAAATGCGTAGATTGTCCCTTTGATTTGGGGAGTCACCTTCACTGTCGCTTGGCCACCCCCAGGGGTTCCCGTGGTGATTCCTGCACCGTAAAAAGAGGCAGTAACTTTGATATCCTCTAGAGTGGAGACAAGATAAACCACATGACCACCAAAACAAAAACCGATCGTGCCGACACCAGTTTTTTGCACCTGTGGCAAACTGTAAAGATAATCGATGGTGGCCTGGATATCGCTGAGTAATTCGGCTGCTTTGGTTTGTTCCTTGTACTGACGACCGATTTCGATATCTGCCATACTGTACCCCGTTTCAAAACCGGGAGCAAATCGCTGATAAATGGCAGGAGCGATCGCTATATAGCCTTCTTGAGCAATTCTGCGGGTGACATGGCGAATATGGTCGTTTACGCCGAATATTTCCTGAATCACGATAATTGCTGGATAAATTCCCACTCGATCGGGAATGGCTAAATAGGCATCTATGTCAATATCTTTGTTAGAAATCGTAACAGTTTGCGTATTAATGGTCATAATTTTCTCGGTAAAAAGGCTGTTGGTTTTTTGGTTTCGGGGTTTTAGGGTGTTGGGGTTTTAGTTGAAATTTCCCATTCCCCCATTTCCCCACTTCCCCATTCCCCCATTCCTCAAATCAAAACAAACTTTTCCAAGGCCGCGGCTACCCCATTTAAGTCTACACTGGGGGCAACCCAATCGGCTTGATCCTTAACAGCTTGGGGAGCATTACCCATGGCGACACCGACACCCGCATAGGTGAGCATAGAAACATCATTAAAATTATCACCGATCGCCATGACGTTTTGCGGTTGTAATCCTAGGATATCTTCGGCCAAAAATTGGGTAGCGCTTCCCTTGGTAGCCTCAACGTGGGTAACTTCAAAAAAAGTCGGACTCGATTGGGTAAAGTATAAATCTTGATTTTGATAGCGTTGCTGTAAATGCTGCCAAATCTCGGCGATAAATTGCTTATCTTCCCCCATGGCCAGGATTTTAGTGGTTTTGTGGGCAACTTTGCGTAAATCTCCCACTGCTTCGGCAACAATACCCGATCGCTGGCGATAGAATTCCGTTTCCGCGTTTAATTGCCGCACATAAAGCACATCGTCCATATAAAAATTAAGGGAGATTTTCTCCTTCCATTGGGGTTGTTCGAGATAATCTAAAAGATCGATCGCCAAGTCAGGGGAAATGGGGGTATGTCGATGGTGAACTTGGGAAACAGGATCTTGAATCCAAGCGCCATTGTAAGCAATTAAAGGTAAAGTCGATTTAAGGCGTTGATGAAAACGTAAAGCCGAGCGGTACATCCTGCCAGTGCCAATAGCGACGGGAATCCCCTTTTTTTGGACGGCCGAGACAGCTTGCACCACAGCCGGATTAACCTGATTGTTATCACCGGCGATCGTTCCATCCACATCGACAACGATTAAGCGAATATCCACAGTCTTGTCCCATTCAACGGTAACAGTTAACAGTTTGCCATAAGAATTAAGTAGGGTTGGCTGAATAAATCTAAAAACCTTCTTGGATAATATCTTTAGGCTTTTTTTCCCTCAAAAAGTGCCGACCATTGGAGTGATTGGGGGGAAAATTCAGGGACTTTTTCCCTAAAAATTAGGTAATTGACCCCCTGAAAATGGGTAAAACCCCACCCACCCCTGCCCCCGATGTCGGGGGCAGGGGGGCCACACCTTGCCACCACCGAAAAACTTTTTCAGCAGACCCTAAGTAGTCGTGACCAATAAATTTAGTAGTTCATATTTACTAATTAGCTGGAAAAAGTATCGGGGGGGGAGAAAAAAGTTGATTGCGGACTGCCGACGGCTGATCATAGCTTACGTCCGGATCTTAAAATTATCAAAAGCGCACAGTCCAGGGAAGCCATTTATTTTTTACAATAGAAAATTCCCTAGATTATTTTTGCGGGAGGCAATCGGTGATTCTCAATTTTTCCTTAAGGATTGTAGCGGCCAAAGGCAGACTATTCTGTAAGTTTTCACTCTACAAAACCTATCGGGTGGTCAGTAGCGCCCCCGTCGATGTCCTCTGGCAAAAATTAATCAATGTGGCCGATGTCTCTTGGCATCCTTTGATTGCCAAGGCTGATGTTCCCTTGGGTTTAATCGCTAAACCAGGGTTAATCTATCAAGCTGTCACCCGTCTGACTCCCATTCCTATCCGGGTTTTCGTGGAAAATGTCCGCCCCGGGGAACTCCTCAGCCTCAGAGTTCTCGCTATCCCCGGTATGGAACAAAAAATGACCTACCAAGTAGAATCAACCCTCTGTGGTAGTTATATTTCCTATTCTGTCACCCTGCGCGGTTGGCTGTCCCCCTTTATCTGGTGGTTAAGTCGTCCCTATTTAGCCAAAGTCGCCGCCCAACTGGCCCACGCTGCCGAAGAATTAACGGCCTAAAAAAAAATCCCCCCATTGTGCTAATAAATAATCTGCCAAGGGTCAAGATCTAAGTCACAATGATATATGGATAGACTTAAACAAAATTTTATTCAGCTACATTGGTACATATAGTCTACTGATATCATCCCGACGAGTTGAGCGCAACAACCTCAATCCGCCGGGATGAACTATCTCTGGAGACTTCACTGATGAAGTAAGTTCTACAGGAGGGAATTATGGGGGAATTAAACACAGCCGAACTTCTAGTTAAATGTCTAGAGAATGAAGGGGTCGAGTATATTTTTGGGCTACCCGGGGAAGAAAACCTCGATGTTTTGGAAGCCCTGAAAAACTCCTCGATCAAATTTATCACCACCCGTCACGAACAGGGGGCCGCTTTTATGGCCGATGTCTATGGACGCTTGACGGGAAAAGCGGGGGTTTGTCTCTCCACCTTAGGACCGGGGGCGACTAACCTGATGACAGGGGTAGCCGATGCTAACCTCGATGGGGCGCCCTTGGTGGCCATCACCGGCCAGGTGGGAACCGATCGGATGCACATTGAATCCCATCAATACCTGGATCTGGTGGCCATGTTCGCCCCGGTGACGAAATGGAATAAACAGATCGTCCGGCCGGGTATCACCCCGGAAGTGGTACGGAGAGCCTTTAAAACCGCCCAAAGTGAGAAACCCGGGGCAGTTCATATCGATCTTCCCGAAAATATCGCCGCTATGGCTGCTGATGGTCATCCCTTGCCTCTCGATAGTCAGGAAAAAGTTTACGCTTCCTACCGGACTTTGAATATGGCGGCGGCAGTGATTTCTAAAGCGAAAAATCCCTTGATTTTGGCGGGAAATGGGGCAATTCGCGCTAATGCTAGTGAGGCTTTAACGGAATTCGCCACGGCCTTGAATATCCCTGTGGCTAACACTTTTATGGGTAAGGGGGTGATTCCCTATACCCATCCTCTGGCTCTTTGGGCGGTAGGATTACAGCAACGGGATTTGATTAGTTGTGCCTTTGATCGCAGTGATTTAATTATTGCTGTTGGTTACGATTTAATCGAGTATTCCCCGAAAAAATGGAATCCAGACGGGAAATTACCGATTATTCACATCGGCATGACTCCGGCGGAAATTGACAGCAGTTATGCCCCGGTGGTGGAAGTGGTGGGTGATATCACCGATTCTCTCATCGATATCCTCAAACGGGCTGATCGCCAGAATAAACCAACTCCTGTCACCGCAGCATTAAAGACGGAAATTCGGGCCGATTACGAAACCTATGCCAATGATACGGGTTTTCCGATCAAGCCACAAAAATTGATCTACGATCTGCGTCAGGTAATGGGACCGGAAGATATCGCTATTTGTGACGTGGGCGCTCATAAAATGTGGATGGCGCGCCATTATCACTCCGATTGTCCTAATACTTGTATTATTTCTAACGGTTTCGCCGCTATGGGTATTGCTATCCCTGGTGCAATCGCCGCTAAGTTAGTTCATCCCGATAAGCGCGTTGTGGCGGTGACGGGAGACGGCGGTTTTATGATGAATTGTCAGGAATTGGAGACAGCTTTGCGGGTGGGAACTCCCTTCGTCACTCTCATCTTTAATGATGGCGGTTACGGTTTAATCGAATGGAAGCAGTTCAACCATTTTGGCACCTCTTCTTTTATTAAGTTTGGTAATCCCGATTTTGTTAAATTTGCCGAAAGTATGGGATTAAAAGGCTATCGGGTGGAATCTACTCAGGATTTGATCCCGATACTAGAGGAGGCTTTCCGGCAAGATGTCCCTGCGGTGATCGATGTTCCCGTCGATTACGGTGAAAATCTGCGTCTTTCCCAAAAATCGGGCGATTTAAGCTGTCAGATTTGGGAATAGAAGTTGATAGCGGCAAGCAACCTCCAAAAAAAATCCCCTAACTAAATCTCAGTTAGGGGGAAGTAATTAGGTTGGCTTTAGTAACGTTAGAAAACGCAATCTAGAACAACCATTCTAGAACCGCCTCATCTTTAGTGTTGGTATTGCGAGAGGGGGTTTCCCTGGTGAATTTCATGTGGATAGAACGATTTTGTTCACCATCGGCGGCTACGGCCATAATCGGATAATCGATTAAACCGTCTTGGAAGGACATCTGATAGCGGAAAGTGCCATCGGGATTGAGTTTGATCGGACGACCACCGATAGTTACAGTGGCATCCGGTTCGGTGGCACCATAGACGATTAATTCTGCATCGGCAACTAACCAGAATTTGCGCGGACGTTGTAGGGTTTCCGAAGCACCCATACCGATACCAGAAGCAGTCATCCCGATACCGGAAGCGGTTAGTCCCGATACCGTGGGAACTGCCCACATACCAACCCCAGAGGGGAATACATAAGAACTGATCACTTCCGACATCGGTACGGAACCAGCGACGTGCTGCATGGAACCAAACAAGGAACCGGCCACCCGTAGGGCCTCGATATCGCCGACACTCTCGAAAATTTGGTCGTAGATGGGGCTAGTTCCCGTGGTTCCGGCGCTGCTGCCGTAGCGTTTGCTGGGGGGAACGAGTTCGTAAACAGTTTTACCCACCAGTTCTTCTTCCCAGTTAACGGTGACAAAAATATCTTCAATCCAGTCGGAAGGATAGACGGGAGGAATCCGCACTAAAGGAGAACGGGCCAAAACTAACCAACGACCATCAGCACAACGATAACCGATATCGATAACATAATCTCGATCGCTGACTGGAATCGGTAAATACCATTCCCGGGCCAATTCATCACAGAGATATTCTTGGACACTGTGGGCGCCTTGGCTATTGAGATCGATATCGGTGACATCATAAAGACGCAGGGCTAATTGTTGTCCCCCTTGACGACGCAAATCTTCTTTCGATTCGTTGGGGATATCCCAGTAAGCATAGGCCCACTGAGGATCGCGCGGTAGGAGGGTAATGCGATTTTCACCGTAGCCACCGGGCAGATCTCCTAAACCATCATCCACTGAACCTAGGATATCTTCGATCGGGTGAGCTTGACCTAATTCAAATTTTGCTGCTTCCACTGGTTTTTCCTCTTTAATAATAGATTTAAAATTGCCGCTTACTCCCATAGCTTGGGTAATTGCCTCGATTAACTGCGTTTTCCGCATCCGACTGTAACGAGAGATGCTGTATTGACTGGCAACTCGTCGTAGTTGCCGCAAGGTCATCTCATCTAAGGGTGGGTATTCTGGAACCATGAGTTGACACTCTCCGATTAGTTACGACGGCAAATGTTTTTGAGCATTTGCAAAAGCAGTGATCTGGGTAATCCTTCAACTACTCATCGATTGCTTTGTGAACGAGAGATCCACTCGATGGGGATCAAGGGAATCGCTTGTTATAAATACCTATTAAACAGCAAGATTCCGATTTTGACCAAGTACATTGTCAGGATTTGTTGACAAAACCGCCAAACCCTTGATCCCAAAGAGATTGTTATGTCAGGAAGTTTTGATATGCTCTGCTGCCTTGAAACTGTAGGCGAAATTTTAGTACAAATGCTCGCCGATATCCACTGATTACTGATCACTGATTACTGATCACTGATCACTGATTTGTACTCCGATCCCGATCGCCTGTAATCTGATATTGAGACTTTTAGTTAAGGAGACTGAACCGCTTGGCTACCCGTGTGATTATTGTTCGTCATGGACAAAGCAGTTATAACGCACAGCAGAAAATACAAGGTCGCAGTGATGGCTCGGTTTTGACGGAAAAAGGGCATCTGGACGCGGAAAAAGTGGGAAATGCCCTCAGTCAAATCGATATCGCCGCTTTTTACTGTAGTCCTCTCCAAAGAGCCAAATCTACTGCTGAGGTGATTCAGTCTCGTTTAAATAACTCTCCCGTCATTCAACCCACTTCGCAGTTACTAGAAATCGATCTGCCTATCTGGGAAAATATGGTCAAAGAGGAGGTAAAAGCTCAATACCCGCAAGAATATCGGGATTGGCACCAAAAACCTCACGAATTTAAGATGATACTGCCCGATGGTCAAGAACATTATCCCGTTCTCTCCCTCTATCAACAAGCCCAAGATTTTTGGCGAGAAATTATTCCCCAACACGAGGGACAAACTATCCTCATTGTTGCCCATAACGGCATTAATCGCTGTTTAATCCTCAGTGCCATCGGTATTCCGGTTTCCTTATACCATTCCCTCCAACAATCTAACTGTTGCGTTAATGTTCTCAATTTTACGGGTAATTTTGGTGATCCTGTTCAGGTGGAATCCCTCAATCAAACGGCACACTTAGGGATAGCTTTACCCCCACCGCGTCCTCCTTTCCAAGGTTCTAGGCTGCTACTGGTGCGTCACGGAGAAACCCAATGGAATCGGGATAAACGTTTTCAAGGTGTGCGCGATATTCCTCTCAATGATAATGGCAAAGCTCAAGCTGAGAAAGCCGCCGAATTTCTGCGAGAAACGGCGATCGATCACGCTGTCACCAGTCCTTTATCCCGTCCCAAGGAAACTGCCCAAATTATCCTGCAATATCACCCCAATGTCACCTTAGATACCCAAGTAGATCTGACAGAAATCTGTCACGGACTTTGGGAAGGTAAATTAGAGGAGGAAATTGAAGCGAGTTTCCCCGGGATGTTAGAAGACTGGAAAAATGCCCCAGAAACCGTGCAAATGCCGGAAGGGGAGAATTTACAGGAAGTTTGGGATCGAGCGATCGCTTGTTGGCAGCAAATCGTTAAAACCTATAGTAATAGCGATAGTCCTAAGACAATTATGGTAGTAGCTCACGATGCCATTAATAAGGTGATTCTTTGTTATTTATTGGGTTTAAAACCCGCCAATTTCTGGAATATTAAACAGGGAAATGGCGCGGTTAGTGTGATCGATTATCCCAAAGGATTTGACTCTCAACCGGTCCTGCAAGCAATTAATATTACCTCTCATCTAGGATCGGGAATACTCGATCGCACGGCAGCCGGCGCTTTATAACAGTTATCAGTTATCAGTTATCAGTTATCAGTGGGTAAGTTAACAGTTATCAGTATTCAGTATTCAGTATTCAGTATTCAGAAGATTGCTTTTATTTATTCTTCCCAATTCATAATTCATAATTCATAATTCATAATTACGGCTAACTAGAAGCTAATAATTGATTCTCAATCTGTCTAACTACCGTTAGTGCCGAATAGCTGACTCCGGCAGTGCCTTCTCCCGGATGGGTGGAATCTCCCACTAACCAAAGATGGGGGATCGGAGTGCGCGTCGCTACGCCAAAAGGGCCAAAAGTGGACAGTCTTTGACCAATACCGCCGACAATGCCCTGATTTCGCCCCGTAAACCGTTCAAAAGTGCGAGGTGTAGCTGATTCGATATGAACGATGTGATCAGGATTAAGATGGAAATAATTACCGAGACGCTCGATCGCCTCTTGGGTGTATGCTGCTTTTAATTGCTGATAATTATCTTCTCCTTTTCGCCACCAAAGACTGGTATCGGTGAAGGAAGAAGCAATAATCGTCGCTTTTCCCTCTGGGGCGCGGCCATCCCCTTCTTTACTCACGGAAACAAACAAAGAGTTATTTTCGCCGATTATGCCATCGTAATCGTAGAGGAATTGCAAATGGGGGGGACAATCGGGGGGAATAGCAGCGCGATCGACTCCTAAGTAAACCACAAAAGCAGCGGACGCGGGGGGAAGTTTTTCGATTCTCCGGTGATAAAGACTGGGAATGGCTTCGCGATCGATTAATTGTGGTAAATTTTGGATCGGGATATTAGCCACAATCTCATCGGCCATTTCTGGATATATTTGACCATTTTTTTGATTTCTGACGATAATTCCCGTGGCTTTTCCCTTTTCTGTCAGTATTTTTTCTACTGTGTGGCGCATTTGCAATTTACCGCCGTATTTTTCCAAAGCTGCTACTAGGCGATCGCTTAATACCTGCATACTACCCTGAAGGTGGGATAAGCCTTGGGGAGACTGAGAAACTGCCAAAGCGGTGGCGGCATAAAGTAAAGCGGTTTCATCGGCAGTAACTTGGGAATAAAGCTTTAACTGAAGATCAAGGAAGGTTTTTAGGCGTTTATCCCTCTCTAAGCCGTATAATCGCAGAGCATCTCCCACAGTCATCAAAGTAAAGGGGAAGGTAATGGCAGTATCTAAACGCAAAGCGGCGATTAATTGCCCTAAATCCCACCAGTTGCGCGGGGGTAAAACTGGATCGCGACTTTGAAAACGCCAACTTGCTTGAAAGAGTTTTTGTAATAATTGCCAAAAAGGTTCGCTGCCCGGAAATTGTTTTTGTCTTTCCTCTTGCCACTTGTGCCGATCGCGCCAGACATTTATCGGAGTGGTTTCCCCCGGCAGAAAAACGGCACAGGCAGGATCGCAGGGGACAGAATCGGGTAAATCTATCCCTAATTCGGCAAAAATGCGCTGATGAATGCCCCCTACTTCTAATCCTGCCACTTGAGTTGCCCCCACGTCAAATGTAAAACCCCGACGGGAAAAAGTCGAGGCACAACCTCCGGGGACAACCGCCTGATCATATACTGTGACTTGATAACCTCGACGCGCCAATAATGCCGCCGCCGTTAGTCCGCCAATCCCTGCACCAATAACGGTAATTTGCGTCATTTTCTTAATAATTAGGGTTTGCTGAAAAAGTTTGTTGGTGGCGTTAGGAGTTAGGAGTCAGGAGTCAGGAGATAGGAGTCAGGAGTCAGGAGTCAGGAGTCAGGAGGCAGGAGGCAGCTTTTTTCTCCCCACTTCCCCACTTCCCCACCTCCCCAATTCATAATTCATAATTCATAATTCCCACACCCCACTTCATAATTCATAATTCATAATTTATAATTCATAACAGTTTACCCGCGCCCCTAGGGTATCTAAAGCCAAAATTTTGGTGCTGGAGTTAATCCCCACTTCCTCCCAAGCATTGGTCATCTCTGTGGCTGTTTTTTGGGCATTGTCGGGGTTAGTTAAAGCCAATAGGCTCGGACCTGCGCCACTAATTACCATCCCGTAAGCACCCCCATTAATGGCGGCTTTTTTCACCTTTTCGTAACCCGGGATCAAAGATTGGCGATAGGGTTGATGCAGTTTATCCTCTAGGGCAATTCTCAGCCAATCGCCGTTACCCGTCTCCAATCCCCGCAATAATAAACCCAAGCGGGAAATATTGAAAATAGCCTCCTGACGGCTAATTTTTTCTGGTAAAACCGCCCTAGCTTTTTCCGTAGCCAGTTCAAAATCGGGAATCGCCAAGACGGGAATGAGATTTTTTTGCCAAAATACTTGACAAATAGCCCAATTTGTGCTATCACCTGCCGATAGCTGACAGTTGCCCCGCAAAGCTGGCACCACATTATCTGGATGGCCCTCCAATGCGATCGCTAATGCTTCGATTTCCCCCATAGATAAAGGATTTCCGGCGCATTGATTGGCGGCCAATAACCCACCGATAATAGCAGTGGCAGAACTACCTAAACCTCTAGCCAGAGGAACCCCTAAACCGATCTCGATGGCGATAGGGGGCGGATTCTGTCCTATTTTTTGATAAACTTGCAAAAAAGAAGTATAGATTAAATTATCAGCCCCTTGGCTAACTTTAGCTGATTCATTTCCCTTGACACTAATGCTGACAGGGTTAGCTGTCGTTGCCGGCAGCAGGGTAAAAGTAAACTGATTATATAGGGTTAAGGCCGCTCCGAGACAATCGAAGCCGGGCCCAATATTAGCAGTGGTAGCGGGAACTGTTACCGTAAAAGTTGTCATCGTTAAGCTTTTGCCTGAAGATAGCGGCGATTTACCTCCTCCCAGTTAACCACATTCCACCACTGTTTTAAATACTCAGCCCGTTGATTACGATATTTTAAGTAATAGGCGTGTTCCCAGACATCATTGCCCATAATTGGCTGTAATCCCTTCATTAGCGGGCTATCTTGGTTAGCAGTGCTGGTAATTTCTAGTTTTCCTGACTTATTTAAAACCAACCATGTCCAACCACTACCAAAAAGTTTAGTACCAGCTTGGTTGAAAGCGTTTTTAAATTCCTCGAAACTGCCAAATTTAGCGATTATTGCCGCTCCTATTTCTCCTGTTGGTTCGCCACCGCCATCGGGGGACATAATCTGCCAAAACATCGTATGATTAAGATCGCCGCCGCCATTATTGCGGATAGTGATGCGAAGATCGGCGGGTAAAGAGTCAAGATTTTTAATTAATTCTACTACTGTTTTTTTCTGCAATTCTGGATATTTTGCCACTGCCGTGTTGAGATTATTAACGTAGGCTGCATGGTGTTTATCGTGATGAAATTGCATCGTTTCCTTATCGATATAAGGTTCTAGGGCATCATAGCTATAGGGTAGGGCGATAAGACTATAGGGACCGGTAGCGGCAAAAGCGGCACGGTTAAAACCGGCAAGAGTGGCTGTGCCAAGGGTGGCACCTAAAAGATAAAGAAATTGACGGCGATCAAGAGACATATTCTCAGAGCAGATGTTCCGATGATCAATTATCCTATCGATCGGTGCCTTGGCAAAGAAAAGTTTTAATTTTTACCTGTCCGCTATAAGATGTCAAATTTTTTGAGTAATTGCCAGGGAATTTAAAAAAATTTGTTTACCTAAAATTAAGAGTTAAATTTGGAAGGTTTCTAGAGCGCGTTTTTCCTCAAGTGGGGATGGAAAAAATCCCATCCCCACACTTGTCAATTTATCGTTTTTGTTTGACTTGAGAACCGATGCCCAAAAGTCCTAATCCTAATAATCCTAAAATTGCCGAAGGTTCGGGAACCCGTTCGCCGGTCAGACCAAAGGCAAAATCCGTTCCAAGTTGACTGGGGGTCCCCAAAAAGTCTTGATAACCAACACCATCGCCCTCACTGCTGGTGTACCATCCCCACTGGGGCGGAAAACCAAGACTAGGAACAATCGCCAGCCAATAGGTTGCACCCGCTTGGGCGAGGAAAGTATTGGTCAAGTTCGCACTATAACTATAGGTGGGAAAGCCATTGTTGTCTGTGCCGATCAAAGTTTCCCCCGCATTCCCCGTTATCGTTTCGGAGAAAAGCAAAGAACCGGGTTGACCAGCGTTATTACCGAAAATAGAGATGGC
The DNA here is from genome assembly GCF_041928595.1 of Microcystis sp. BLCC-F209. Classification (NCBI taxonomy): domain Bacteria; kingdom Bacillati; phylum Cyanobacteriota; class Cyanophyceae; order Chroococcales; family Microcystaceae; genus Microcystis; species Microcystis sp. BLCC-F209. The sequence continues at coordinate 20,217 of NZ_JBHFLL010000305.1, read as the reverse complement.
AAAGGAGGAGATGGGTGCTGCTGTTGAGGGATTAAAATAAGCCCCCACCCAGTTGATGCCATCAACTAAATTGTCACTGGAGAAACCAAAGTTGTCGTAAACAGTGGCAAAGTTACCGAAACCATTAGTATCATTCTGGGACGCGACGGCGTTGCCAGCAGGGAAGTTAGCAGCTTGGCTAAAGATAACACTAGCTTGGGCGGCTTGGGAGGGAGCTAGGATGGCTAGAGTTGCCCCCGCTACCAATAAGCAATGCTTACCCCCCCCCGCACTTTTGATTATTTTTGTTAATGTTTGCGCCATGGAAACCTCTTCTTTGGTATGGTTTCCCCGATTATATGATTGTATTTTTCAAAAGACTGGTACTGCCTGCTCCCAATAAGTAATGCTTACCCCCCCCCGCATTCTTGATTATTTTTGTTAATGTTTGCGACATGGAAACCTCTTCTTTGGTAGGGTTTCTTCGATTGTATAATTGTGTTTGGCTCTCTTGGATATTGGCTGAAAAATGTTCACAATGTCACATTATGGGCGCAAGCGTTGCGCCCCCACATTACACAATGACCTCAAATACTTTTTCAGCAAGCCTTTATTCCCATAAACGATAAAAACTTTTCAACAAGCGCGGCGGAATTTTTAGATAATAACCAATAATAACTAATTGATTAACTAAAGTAGTTTTGCCAACTCCTAATTTTTGCCAACGTCTTGCCGAGGTAATCACCGGAGCAGCAACTATGGCTATTTTACCCCTTTTTTTCAATCTTTGTATTAATTCAAAATCTTCCATAATTGGCAACTCAGGAAAACCGCCCAAATCGGCAAAGATTGAGGCTTTTAAAAATATTCCTTGATCTCCGTAGGGAAGGGAAAGCCAGCGAGAACGCCAATTAACTAATTTTTCCACTAAACGCAGGGTTTTTTCTTCTCCATCAATTTTTAATTTAAAGGCCCCCGCTACTATCCCAGATTGGGATAAAGTATTGATAATTTGTTCTTGAAATTCATGGGGAAGTAAAGTATCTCCGTGCAGAAATAACAAAATATCTCCTTTCGCTATTTTGGCTCCTAAATTCATCTGAAATGCACGACCTTTACTAGGAGAAATAATTACCTTTGCTCCCAATTGTTCGGCTATTTCTCTGGTTTTATCTGTACTTCCCCCATCGACAACAATAATTTCTACTCCTTCACCTATCTGTTTTAACGTTGCTGCAATTCTTAACTCCTCATTAAGAGTCGGAATGATAATACTAAGATAATTCATGAGGTTTTGTACTAACTCAAGTCAGAGGATTTAGGGGCAACCATCGGGTAAATTTTCCTACAGATACCGAGGGATTGATTGGGATTTGTAATAACTGTTTTTCTGGTAAAAAAGTTATACATCGCTGCCAGTTATTCAGAGTGGCTAAAGCTGGAGTCAAAAGTCGATGCCAAATTAGGTTACACTTCATTTTTATGGGAAACGAAACTCTGTTCTAAGATAGGTGGGACAATGCCAAATATTAAAGGAGACGATGGTGCGCTCAAAACCATCTTCAGCAATAGTAAAATTATCGCAGTGGTCGGGCATTCTGAGAAATCGAGCCGCGCCAGCTATCAGGTAGCCAAATTCCTGCAAGCGGTGGGTTATCGAGTCTATCCGGTCAATCCGATGGTCAAGCAAATTGATGGTCAAAGTTGCTATCCTTCTCTAGAGGCTATCCCCGAACCCGTGGATATTGTTAACGTTTTTCGTCATCCTGATTATCTACCCGAAATTGTCGAGTCAGCTATTGCTATTCAGGCTGCTACTCTTTGGACACAATTGAAAATTTATCACCCAGTTGCGGAAAAAAAAGCGATCGAGGCAGGTTTAAATGTGATTATGGATGCTTGTATCCAGATAGAATACCAGCGTTTATTTCCCTAAAACAAAACCCCACCGATGGTGGGGTTTCGGGTTTAATTTAGGAAATCCTAGAAGGTAAAGGTGCCGCGAAGGGTCCCAATCCACTCGTTACCAGTGCCTTTGAACTGTTCAGGTGCAGAAATCCAGATGACACCGGGGGTGATAGAAATATTGTCGGTGACTTGGTACTTGTAGAACAATTCAACGTGGTAGGGAACGATGTTAGATACTTTTAGCCCCATGTCTCGGAAGCTTAAGTGACCGATGTAGGGCTGCGCACCAGCAAATAGACCTAAGATATTTCCTTCTTTACCCAAGTCGGGGAAGGCAATACCAGCACCGTAGGTCCACACTTCCGCATCACCGAGACCGAGTAAGCGCACGGTGGAGTAGGAACCGAAGGCACTCAAGCTGGCGAAACCAATATCCACTGCACCGGTTAAACCGTAGCTATTGGATACTTTGGCTCCGAAGTTGAAGAAACCGACTTCATCCTGTAGGGTTACGTCTCCAGGATCGTTGCCGTTGACGTTGAGCAGGGTATTTAACTGAGTTTGGGAAAGGTTAGCGGCGGAAGTTCCCGTCACACCACGAGAACCACCGTTACCGAAGATGGCGGTATCGGCACCTTGGTAAGCGTTAACGTAGGTGAAGCCGACGTTGAGGAAGTTAAAGAGGTTAGCGTTAATCTGTGCTAAAGCGGCGTAATCTCCGTTAAAGAGACCATTACCCGGGTTAGGATTGGCCGCAGAGCTAGAGCCACCACCAGCTAAGTAACCCAAAGATAGAGAAGTCGGGCCGACAATGCTTTGGAGGAAGCCTAACTGTAGGCTAACACCAGCCCCAGAACCACCACCGATACGGTAGATGGGGTTTTCGGAAGCGAAGGTAGATAGCGCACCATTACCACCGTCGAAGTCTTCAAAGAAGGGGTTAGTGGTGGGAACGAAGTCATTCCAAATACCGCCCCAAGCGGCGACGTAGGTATTGAAGCGACCAAAATAACCTAAGTCAATGGGAGTATAGTAGGCCAACCAGTCGAGAACCACATCGCTACCGTTACCCGCAGCAGTCCAAGTTTGATAAAGGGAGGGGCTTTGCAGATTATCGAATCTGACGGAAGCGGGATCACCATTTTGTAGTGTGGTGGTCGATTTGTAATCAAATCCAAAGGGAGTGGCACTACCCGCCGCTAAACGAGTTTTCAACACGTCCTGACCGGTGAAGCTCGTGTTTAAAACTAAACGAGCGCGGTACTGCATGGCGGCCTGGGAGGCGGGGCTACCGGCACCGACCGTATCGGTGACAGCGAAAATAACTTCCCCAGCTAATTTGGTGGTGGTGGAGAATTGGTTATTTTCGAGGAAAGACACCCGGCTTTCTAAGTTATCAACTCTAGCTCCCAAGGCCGCTAATTCGGCCTGGAACTCATCCATCAAGCGCTTGAGGGCATCTAAGTCTTCTTTGAGGACGTTGACACCATCTTGAATTAAACGTTCCATCACGTTTAAGCAAGCGTTTAAACCAGCCGCAAATTCCCAACGGGTTAAAGCTCGGTCGCCGCGGAAGGTGCGATCGGGATAACCGACAATACAACCATAGCGCTCCACAAGGCTTCTTAGGGCTTCATAGGCCCAAGCGGTGGGGGAAACATCCCGCAGTTGGTTAACGCTGGTGACTTGATCGATGCTGTTGCCCTGTACGGGTGCAACCTGACCTTCATTACCGTACTGTTCGATCTGATTGAGTAGTTCGCCAGTTCCTGCACCGTTGTCCTGAACTTGAGCGATTTCTAGATTGTTAAATTCGGTAGAAACACTGGTAGATTTGACGGGATCGAAGCTACTAGCATTAGCTGAAGCTACCAGAGTAGCTCCCAAAATCGCTGGGCTAACCAGCAATGATTTCCAGAACATTCTTAACATGATGGTTTTTTCCTCACACCTTATAGGTTGACTACACAGTTTGATGACGTATATAGCCCTGCTATTCTTTTGCCATTATACACGATTTAATTGCTTAGGGAAAGATGTGATCTCATTTTTTTACCCTTGACCGGTTGACAAAGTGGCCACCCTGTCGCTCCTGACGGCACTTAAACAAAAACTACAGTAGGTTAGAATCCTTACAGGGAGAAAACTTAAGCTCCAATAACAGGCTCATCTAGAGGGGTCGGACAAGGTTCTGTGATTTTGATAACGGCGACCAGACCGGGTTGTTGTCAGGTTAATTGATGATTTCTGTAGTGGCACTCCTATAAGAAGTGATGCCTAATGGGCAAAACTTAACGCAGACAAAAACAGGTACAAGACCATGAAAAAAAGAAAGATAGCCAATACACTGCGTAAAGCTTTACTAGAAGATGGCAAGATGGAACGCGCTCTCTATGAATACGAATTAGAAGAACACCTAGACTACTGGTACGAAGGTCTCAAGTCCGACCGTGATCAGTTTGTCTTTGCCGTCACGGAAAACTCAGGTGACGTGGCAATGGTATTGATTACGCCAGATAAAACTATCTACGTTAATGAGGAGGCGCGAGATAAACTCTCCGAATTCTGGATAAAAGCTTATAAGAATAATATGAATCGATTAATTCCCATGATGGCGGACAATTTGGCCAACGATATTATCTCGGTGACAGGCGTTAAAATGGTGTCCCCCAACCAGAAGCGGCGCTGGGTTAGTTTGCGCCCGTAGAGTTAAAGTGAAGAGATGACGGGAAACCCTGAAAAACTATCCGCCCTTACCAATTGCTCGGTAAGGGCGGTGTAGCGGGTCATCAGAATCGACACCAGACTGCCGGAAGGAACTCCAGCTAGTCTAAATCTTGTTTAGACGTGGGGGTCTAGAGAACAGCCCCGGCGCACAGCCGGCTATTGTCGATTAGGAGACCCATGCTTTTACTACTTTCTACCATCGACATCACCTCCTGTATCCCTGAACGGATTAATTATTGAATTTATCTGCAATCAGCTTAACGCAGCTGTTCGGAAAAAATCAAGGCCGGCAGCTAAAAATTTTTTCGGCAGGCCCAGATTAGCCCCAAAATGTAGGTGGAGATAGGAAGCGTGCAGATTCTTACCTTGCCACCCTTCGGCATTGATAGCACTTTTTGGGAATGCTTGCAGTTGATAAACCGGTGCGTCGCTCACCCCGCTCAATTGGGAGCGATGGAATTCATGGCCGCGCACTGGTTGACCCGGTTTGAGCAGGATCGTCTCCTGTTGGGCGATGGCTTGCCGATAACCTAGGGTTAACTTCGGGGACATTATAGCAGATTGGGGGATTATTTGCAACATAGAATGGTTTTTTTGCTCAAAATCAATTATTTTGTCACATAAATACATTAATCCGCCACATTCGGCGTAGGTGGGCATTCCCGATGCGATCGCTTTTCTCACCTGGGTTAAGATAGGGGTGTTAGCGGCTAATTCCGGGGCAAAGATTTCGGGAAAACCGCCTCCAAAGTACAACCCTTGCAGGTTTTCGGGCAAATTTGCCCCTTGCAAGGGACTCCAAAAGATTAATTCCGCGCCTAAATTGGCTAAAATATCGAGATTATCGGGATAATAAAAGTTAAAAGCCTTATCTCTGGCAATACCGATACGGATAGGGGGAAAAAGCTTATTTGATTCTGTGGGACTTTTCGGGTTCTCTTGGGGAGAAATAGTCAGTAAAGGCAAGAGAATGTCCCAATTAAAGCAGTTTTGGGCAATAGAAGCCAGTTGATCTTGCAGTTCCCTGATTTCTCCTAGTTCATCCCTGGGAACTAATCCTAGGTGGCGATCAGGAATTGTCAGGGAATCTTGACGACGCAAAACCCCGACAATCGGCATATTGATGGATTCTAGGGCGGTTTGCAGTAATTGCAGGTGGCGATCGCTGCCAACCCGATTGAGGATAACTCCGGCTAGATGGAGATTTTTATCTAAAGATTGATAACCGCGGACAATAGCGGCGACAGAGGTAGATAAACGGCTGCAATCGATAACTAACAACAGAGGAAGCCCTAAAATACGGGCAATATGGGCGGTACTGGCATAGTCGGGAAATTGAGTATCGCTTAATTGAATACCATCAAATAAGCCCATGACCCCTTCAATCAGAGCATAATCGACATTTTGACAGTGTTGGGCAAAACAGGTTTTTACATAGTCTTCAGAAGTTAAAACCGGATCGAGATTGCGACAGGGGCGACCGGTAAAATGAGTATGGAACATGGGATCGATATAATCGGGCCCGACTTTAAAAGATTGCACTCGATCGCCACGACTGATTAAATAGGCCAAGATTGCCAGAGTAATCGTCGTTTTACCGACTCCGCTTCTTTCTCCTGCGATGATCATTATTAGTTGTTTTTTTTCGAGATCGAGCTAGACTTAATTAACCTGTTACACAATCAATTCTAAGGCTTGCCAACGGCTAATAGAGTCAATTTTGGACCCTAACTGGTTTCTGTGTCAATCGACTTTTTTTTATTAGCGGTGAAATCGATTTGACCACGTTTAGGATCATTGTCATCATCTCTAGACAACCAGCTATTGTTCTGACGTTTCCCAAAATCAGAGACTTCCTACCTCACAATTAAGATAACTGCTAGATTAGCTGACCAATTTTGTTTAGCTGTTAACTTTTGTAAAAAAAACATTAGCTGTATCCTATTGTATAGCTAGACTAAAAATAGCTAGAAAAAGCAGTTAGATCGGCAAGAGGGAAAAGGTAAAAACCCTGACTGGGAGATGAGGGTTAAATACGCAAATAAGCCTCAATTACCGCTCTAAAGTTGGCTTTACCGACAGCAAAAGACCAGATTAATCAGGGAAATATCGTCAAATAAACTAATCAATATAGTTTCTTAGGTGTCTGGGAGTGAAAAAGACAGAGAACGAAGTTTTTCTAGTTTCTATAACTGCACTAATCAGAGACCTAGAACTTAGCTCTAAACCGACAACTAAATTATCAGGAGAATTGGGGTTATGCTGACTCTACACACGCTGACCAATGATAGTATCTCTTGTCCCTTGTCCGATCGCATGGAGAACGTCAATTTCCACTACGAATTAGAAAATCAAATTCATCCTACCTACGGCCTCGAAAACCTAGGCATGAAAAATCTCGGTCGCGTTTATCGCAATCTTTCCGTACCGCAATTAGTCGAACAGGCGATCAAACGTCATGAAGGCGTTTTAGCCGATAATGGGGCTTTAGTGGTGGAAACGGGTAAATATACTGGTCGTTCCCCTAAAGATAAATTCATTGTCAAAGAAGCCACCAGCGAAAAGGAAATCGACTGGAATCAGCATAACGTGCCGATTAGCGAGGAAAAATTCCAGCAATTATACCGAAAAGTCCTCGCCTATGTGCAGGGAAAAGACCTATATATCTTCGATGGTTATGTCGGGGCCGATCCTAATTATCGCTTTGGCGTGCGCGTTGTCACCGAAATCGCCTATCATAACCTCTTTGCCCATCAGTTATTCCTCCGGCCCAGTGCGATCGAACTAGCTGCCCATGAAACTGATTTTACCGTGATTGCCCTGCCGGGGTTACAAGGAGATCCCGAGGATGACGGACTGAACAGCGAAGCCTTTATCGTCCTCAACCTAGCTAAAAAAATCGTTCTCATCGGTGGCACTCGCTACGCTGGCGAAATCAAAAAATCCGTCTTCTCGATGATGAACTACCTGATGACCAAACAAGGGGTTTTACCGATGCACGGTGCCGCTAACATGGATAAACACGGTCATACGGCCCTCTTTTTCGGTCTCTCCGGTACGGGTAAAACCACCCTTTCTGCCGATCCTAAACGCAGCCTCATCGGTGATGATGAACACGGTTGGTCAGAAGACGGCATTTTTAACTTTGAAGGCGGTTGTTATGCTAAAACCATCCGTTTAAGTGCCGAATACGAACCCCAAATCTGGGCAGCGATTCAATTTGGCACTATTCTCGAAAACGTGATCCTTTCCCCCGATAATCGCCTTCCCGACTACGATGATGGACGTTTGACCGAAAACACCCGCGCCGCCTATCCCCTGCGTTATATCCCTAATTGTGCCGTATCTGGCATGGGGACCCACCCAAAAACTATTATCTTTTTAACTGCCGATGCTTTTGGGGTACTGCCACCAATCGCCAAATTAACCACTGACCAGGCGATGTATCATTTCCTCTCCGGTTATACTAGCAAATTAGCGGGAACAGAACGGGGAATCACCGCCCCACAGGTGACTTTTTCCAGTTGTTTCGGTCAATGTTTCTTCCCTCTCTCACCCCTCGTCTATGCCCAAATGTTAGGGCAACGTTTAGAACAACACCCCGAAACCTCCGTTTATCTGATTAATACCGGTTGGTCTGGCGGTCCCTACGGAGTCGGCGATCGCATTTCGATCAAACACACCCGCGCTATGGTTTCCGCCGCTTTAAATGGGGATTTAGAGGAAGTGGTTTTCCATCCTCATCCCATCTTTCAGGTTCTCGTCCCCGAAATTGTCCCAGGAGTTCCCAAAAAAATCCTCGACCCGCGACAAGCATGGCAAGATGGCGAATCCTACGACCTACAGGCCCGAGAATTGGCCCATCGTTTTGTGGAAAATTTCCGTCAATTTACCACTGCCTCCCAAGAAATAATTGCAGCCGGTCCAATTTGGGAATAACAGCATCAAGGAATCGGTTTTAACGAAGGCAGTATTCAGGAGTCAGGAGTCAGTATTCAGGAGTCAGTATTCAGGAGTCAGTTATCAGCTTCTGAAGGCAAGAGGCAACAGGCAAGAGGCAAAAGACAGAATCTGACAATTCTCCTACCTAAAAAGAAGGTTAGAAACTAAGCACATCAAAGCTTTTAGCTTAACCAATTAGGTCTTAGATTCGGCCCTTGTTGTCAGATGTGAGTTTTCAGTTCACTGTTTACTGTTTACTGAAAAAAGGTTCCCCACTTCCCCACTTCCCCACTTCCCCCTCTCCAGCGCTCTCTACACCCTTCTATTGCCCATGGCTTGTCCGGCGAGATAACCAGTGGTCCAAGCGCTTTGAAAATTAAATCCCCCCGTGACTGCATCGATATCTAGTACCTCCCCGGCAAAATATAACCCCGGACAGATTTTACTTTCCATAGTTTTAAAATCCACTTCCTGAAGATTCACTCCCCCAGAGGTGACAAATTCCTCCTTAAACACCCCTTTTCCTTTGATTTGATATTCCCCTTGCTGTAATTCAATCATTAATCGATTGAGAGTATTTTTAGATAATTCGGCCCAGGGAGTTTCCGAGTTAACAGTCAAGTAACTTAATAAACTCTGCCAAAGACGCTTAGGTAACTGCTCAAAGGGACAATAATTAAAAAGTTTTCTTTTGGGATATTCACTTTTAGTTTGTAAGATAATTTCTCGCAATTTTTCAGGATGATAATCCCCTAACCAATTAATTATTAAAGGCATTCGGTAATGCTGCTCGTGAAGCACCCGCGCTCCCCAAGCAGAAAGTTTTAAAATAGCCGGGCCACTAACTCCCCAATGGGTAATTAACAAAGGTCCGATTTGTTCTAATTTACTTCCCCCAAGACGAACTCGCACTTTATCCACAGTAACCCCTAACAAATCTTGCAGACGAGGATCTGCAATTTGAAAGGTAAATAAAGAAGGGACAGGAGAGACTAGAGAATGACCTAAATCTTGAGCGGTGCGATAACCAAAATGACTACTTCCCGTAGCAATTAAAAGCTTATCTGCCCTAATTTGCTCATCTCTTTTTAATTCAATTAAAAAACTTTCTTCCTGTTTTTTTACCGATTTAACTGGGGAATTTAGCCTTAAATCAACCCCGGCAAAAGTCGCACTTTCCCGCAGACAATTAACAATAGTTTCAGAATTATCGGTGCTGGGAAACATTCGTCCATCCGCTTCTGTTTTTAGTTTTACCCCCCGCAATTCAAACCATTTAATAGTATCTTGGGGTTGAAACCGACTAAAAGCTCCCCGTAGTGCTTTGCCACCGCGAGGATAATAATTAACCAATTGGGAAACATCAAAACAATGATGGGTGACATTACAGCGTCCCCCTCCCGAAATCCGCACTTTCGCCAGAGGTTCTTTGGCAGCTTCTAGGATAGTAACGCCAGCTTTGGGGTTAGATTCTGCCGCTTTAATTGCGCCAAAAAATCCCGCTGCCCCGCCACCAATTACGACTATTTGAGTCATATATCAAGGAAAAAGTTAAGTTTAAACCGCCAAAAATCGCTGAATGACTTCTTGACTTAATTCACTTGTGAAACCGGAAGCAACAATTCCCCCTTTCTGCATGGCGTAATATCGATCAGCTTGGCGGACAAAATGCAGGTGTTGTTCTACTAATAAAACGGCGATTCCTTTGCTGGCAACAATGCGCCGTACCGCCGCTTCAATTTCGAGGATAATTGACGGTTGAATTCCTTCCGTGGGTTCATCTAAAATTAATAATTTTGGTTCCCCCACTAAGGCGCGAGCGATGGCTAATTGCTGTTGTTGTCCACCGCTTAAATCTCCTCCCATCCGCGATAACATGGTTTTTAAAACGGGAAATAAATCGAAGATTTCTTCGGGAATTGTGGCATTTTTTCTTTTTGTGGGTAAAGCTTCCAAACCGAGAATTAAATTCTCTTTTACCGTTAAACGGGGAATAATATCCCTACCCTGCGGCACATAACCCAGTCCTAATCTGGCTCTTTGATCTGAGGTTTTATTAATCAGGTTTTGTTGCTCATAATTAATTGCTCCCGCTCGCGGTTTGAGAATCCCCATCAGGGTTTTTAATAGGGTAGTTTTACCCACGCCATTACGTCCGATTAAACAGACCATTTCTCCCGCATTAATGTTAAGATCAACATCTCTTAAAATATGACTTTCTCCGTAGTAAACATTGAGATCAGATATGTGTAACATTGTCAACCCTTTTTAACTAATTTTAATCATTTTACTCATTTTACTCTTTATTCTTCCGAGGAACCTAGATAAACTTCAATAACTTTCGGATCATTTTGAATTTGCTCCATATTCCCCTCACAGAGAACAGTTCCTTGGTGTAAAACCGTGACTTTGCGGGCAATTTGACGGACAAATTCCATATCGTGTTCAATGACAATAATTGAATGACTTTCCGCTAGATTTAACAACAAATTACCCACGTTTTCCGTTTCCTCATCGGTTAATCCTGCTACGGGTTCATCTACTAGCAGTAAATCTGGTGACTGGGCTACTAATTGACCAATTTCTAAGCGTTGTTTTTCGCCGTGGGACAGTAAAGAAGCGGGTAAATCAGCTTTAGCAGTTAACCCGATAGTTTCCAATAAACCAATAACTTTTCTGCTATCTTCTAGCGGAGGACGACCGAAAAGAGTTGAGAAAACATTTTTATTACGGTTGCTAACTAAATCGAGATTTTCTCGGACAGTTAGATTTAAATATACCCTAGGAGTTTGGAATTTGCGACCAATACCTAAACGAGCGATCGCAAATTCGGGAATTTTGCGGAGATCTCGACCTTTAAATAATACCCGTCCGATGGTGGGTTGCACTTTCCCCGTAATCACATCTAAAAAAGTGGTTTTTCCCGCACCATTGGGACCGATAATCACCCGCAATTCTCCCGTATCCATACTGAAATTAAGATTATTGAGAGCTTTAAAACCCCCAAAACTAACGGTAAGATTCTCGATTTCTAAGATTTTTCCAGTCATAATTTCTAAGAGGGAATTGGTAATTATGAATTATGAATTATGAATTGGGGAGCAGGGTGTAGGGTGTAGGGTGTGGGAAGAATAAATAAAAATAATCTCCTGACTCCTGACGACCCACTCCTGACGACCCACTCCTGACTCGGAGAATACTAACAGAATAAGGTCACTTATGCTCTAATTCTTCTCTTTCCAATTGCACTTCCGGAGCTTCCTCAATACTAGGATAGGTGATTAAAGTTTTGCGGAAACCAAAATGAGTCAGCAAACGTTTAATCCCACCGAGAAGACCATCGGGAAGCACTGTCACCACAATTAGGAATAGGGCCCCTTGGAAAAATACCCAGACTTCCGGAAATTGTTCGCTTAAAAAAGTTTGGGCCATGCGTACTAATAAAGTACCGACAACTGCCCCCACAAGGGTAGCACGTCCCCCCACAGCCACCCAAATCACCATTTCAATGGAAAAAGCCACATCCATAGAGTTAGGGGTGATAATTCCCGTTTGCACGGTATAAAGAGCGCCGGCAACACCAGCAATCGCCCCAGAAATGGCAAAAACTAACACCTTAAACCAAGTAGGATCATAACCGGAAAAACGGACACGCACCTCATCATCGCGAATGGCGACTAACAAGCGCCCAAATCTACCAGTAGTTAACCAACGACAGAGGAGATAAATAGCCAGTAAACAGACAATTGTGAGTAAATAAAAGGCCACTTGAACGGCATCGGAACCCACCAGCAACCCGAAAATTGTTTGGGTATCGGTTTTTAAGCCATTAGTGCCGTTAATTAACTTTTGTTGACCGTTAAAAAAGTTAAAAAATACCAGTAAAGCCGCTTGGGTCAAAATCGAGAAATAAACCCCTTTAATGCGATTGCGGAAGATTAAATAACCTAATAATGCCGCCATAATCGCCGGTACGATAATTAGGGCTAGAATTGTCAAAGGTAGGGAATAAAAAGGTTGCCAAACAAAAGGTAATTCTGTCACCCCGTAGAGAGTAAAAAATTCGGGCAGTTGTCCCGGTGGTAACTGAAGATTTAGGTACATGGCCAAAGCGTAACCACCGAGGGCAAAAAAGATGCCATGACCGAGACTTAATAAACCCGTATAACCCCAGATTAAATCTATGCCCAAAGCGACAATAGCCAGGGAAAGAAATCGCCCCAATAAACGCAAACGGAAAGCCGACAAAGCTAAGGGCAGTAACACCGCAAAGATGACCACTAAACCAACAATAACAGCGATTTCCGTGATTAACTTTTTCTTTTCCCGTTGTCGGGATTCGTTTCTAGTGATGGTTTCGGTAATCATAATCTATAACTCGGCAGTACGTCCTTTAGGAGGGAAAATTCCCGCAGGTTTGAATTGCAAGAAAGCAATAATTAAAGCAAAAATCATCACTTTTGCCATGCTAGTGGTGGAGAAAAAGGTGAAGAAATCCGTTAGGGGTTTTAGTGCTTCTACGGAACCAAAAATCAGGGCAAAAGTTCCCGAACCAATTAAATAATTAGCCACACCAATCGCCATAGCCGCGATAATAGTTCCCAGGAGATTACCAACTCCCCCCACCACCACCACCATGAAGGTATCAACAATATAATTTTGTCCCACGTTTGGACCGACGGAACCCAAGAAACTAATCGCACAACCGGCAACTCCAGCTAATCCCGAACCGAGGGCAAAAGTCAAAGCATCCACTTGATTTGTCGGAATGCCTAAACAGGCACTCATCTGGCGATTTTGGGTGACGGCACGAATGCGTAAACCCCAAGAAGATTTATTTAAAAACCAATAAGTCCCTAACAAACAAAGGGCAGTTAAAATGATAATAAATAGACGGGTGTAGGGCATTTGAAACCCGGGTAAAGGTAAACCTCCCCGTAACCAAGCAGGAGCCGTGACATCGACGTTTCTGGCACTAAACCAGGGTCGAGCGAGAACCGGATTAAAAGATAAAAGATAGCCTAATAATCCAGCGATAGCTAGGGATAAAGGCAGGGTGATACCAATAGCTAAATTGCGAATTCTCTCCCAATCTAAGCGACGAGTTAACAGGGTCATTGCCCCAAAAAATAACAGACAGAAAACTATTAAACTAATTACTAATAACCCGTTGACACTTCTGACAAATTGCTGCAGAATTAAGCTGACTCCCCAAGTGGCCAGCAGCGTTTCTAGGGGTCTGCCGTAGAGGAACCTAATCACCCCCCTTTCTAATAATAATCCCGCCAATCCCGACACTAAAAAAGCGATCGGTAGGGCGAATAAAACATAAGTATCAAAGAGGGGAGAACCGAAACCTTTAAAGACATTCTGCACCACAAAAGTACTGTAGGCCCCTAACATCATTAACTCACCGTGAGCGAGATTAATCACCCCCATCAGTCCGAAAACAATCGCTAGTCCTAAAGCGGCCAGCAATAGCACAGAACCGATGCTAATACCATTAAACAATCCTTCCAATAATGCTGACACTTTTCTTTATTCCTGTGCATTTTTAAGCTTTAAAAAGTGGGGTGAACAGTAATGCCCACCTCACTCTCGTTACTGTCTGGAAAAATTCCTAAAACTAGGATTTTTCCATTTTGAATTTACCGCCCTTGGCCGGATCCGTCCAGTCACAGGCAAAGCCCTTAGTTTCGGGGACAAATTGGTTCCAAGGTTGCGGATCCACTACCCCCGGAGTTGACCAAACGATGTCAAATAGACCATCATCTCTCACCTGACCAATGCGGACGGTTTTGGAGATATGATGATTGGGGAACATTTCCACCGGTCCTTCGGGAGCATCGAATTTTTGTCCCACGGCCGCGGCGCGAACTTTGTCGAGATCATCGGCGGTTGCCGCTTGTTCTACCGCTTGCTTCCAGAGATAGACCATGATGTAGGCCGCCTCCATCGGGTCGTTAGTGACGCGCTCCTGACCGAATTTAGCTCGAAAAGCCTCAACAAATTTTTTGTTAGCGGGGGTATCTACGGTTTGGAAATAGTTCCAACAAGCGTACTGACCGAGGAGATATTCCTTACCGATTTGTTTAACTTCTTCCTCAGCAACACTCACCGACATGACCGGATATTTATCGGGAGTTAAACCGGCCGCTTGCAGTTGTTTGAAGAAAGCCACGTTACTGTCACCGTTGAGGGTGTTGAAAATAACGCCGCCATCGGGTAAAGCTTGCTTAATTTTGGTGATAATCGGGGTAACTTCCGTGTTACCTAGGGGTAGGTAGTCTTCGCCTACGGTTTCGCCGCCTTTCGCCTTTAACTGCTCTTTAATAATCGTGTTGGCGGTGCGGGGAAAAACGTAATCGGAACCGACGAGGAAGAATTTTTTCCCTTTATTTTCCAGCAACCAAGTCACTGCCGGCTCGATCTGTTGGTTGGGGGCAGCACCAGTGTAGAAGATATTTCTAGAACACTCTTGACCCTCGTACTGGACAGGATACCAGAGCATATGGTTTTTGGCTTCAAACACGGGTAAAACCGCCTTACGACTGGCGGAAGTCCAACAACCGAAGACAGTCGCAACTTTGTCCTGATCGATCAGTTTGGTGGCTTTTTCGGCAAAAGTTGGCCAATCGGAAGCGCCATCTTCTACCACTGCCTCGATCTGTTTACCAAGAACACCGCCGGCGGCATTGATTTCCTCGATCGCCAGTTTTTCCGCATCAACTACGCTGGTTTCACTGATGGCCATGGTGCCACTGAGGGAGTGCAGAATACCCACCTTAATTGTCTCTCCAGAAGCCGGGGCGGGACTAGCAGCTGGGCTAGGACTGGCCGTGGGGGTTTGGCTTTGATTGCCACCGCAAGCTTTTAACAGAATACTGGTTCCCAAAGCGGCAGAACCGTACAGGAGAAATCTACGTCGTCCTAAATTTGACATAATGATCTTGAACTAACCTCGCTGACAATATTAGCTACTTCACACGGATGTTTTTGCTGAGGAGATTTTCGGGAATCTTTCTACAAATATCTGTGTGATATTACGGCTAGGTTAGCAGATTTTTTGTAATTTTCGCTACTTTTTGGATGTTTTTTGTAATTTTCGCTACTTTTTCAGGAAAAATTAATTATTTTTCTGGAATTTGCCTCAGTTTTTTAGCTATCAGGAGTCGGGAGACAGGAGGCAGGAGATAGGAGACAGGAGACAGGAGATTATTTCTATTTATTCTTCCGACACCCCACACCCCACACCCCACACCCCACACCCTGCCCCCACCGAAAAGCTTTTTGCCGCAAACCCAATTATCAATCCGAATCTGGCCAAAGCAGCCGGACAGCAAGCAGCGCAAAACCAATGGCCGCTATCGCTTTTAATATCTTAGCGGGGAATAACTGCGCCATACTGCCCCCCGCAAGGACTCCTAAGAAACTGGTGCAGATTAAGGCGGTAATTGAGCCAAAAAAGACAGCTTTAGGTGATTTGGAACTGCCACCGAGAGCGATCGCTACTAATTGACTTTTATCGCCGATTTCTGCTAAAAAAACCGTGATAAATGTCAGTCCGAATAATTGCCAATTCATAAATTAGACCTCTGGTAAAAATTAAAAATTGTCGTGGTTGGTTAGGAGTCAGTAGCCAGTAGTCAGGAGTCAGGAGAATTAGGAATGAAAAATAATCAATTAAATGCTCTATTTAGAGATTTTATGCAACTTAATCCTTATTTTTGACGTTTTTGGACTACAAAAAATCAATTATGCAAGACATTTATTTTAGAGATTGGGGTGACGGGGAGGTGGGGAAGTGGGGAAGTGGGGAAGTGGGGAAGTGGGGGAATGTCAACTAAAACCCTAAAACCCCAAAACCCTATCACCCCAAAACCCTATCACCCTATCACCCTGTCTCCTGAATACTGATCACTGATGGCTTAGAGAATATCGCTGATGAGTAAACCAGTGATCAAAAGGAGAAGAATAGCGACACCGATATCTAAAGTTTTCGGGGAAAGACGTCGAGCAATCCAATAACCGATCAGGACACCGAGGAGACTGGTAGCGATTAAAGCGCTGGCTGCCCCGGCAAAAACCACCCAGGGGGATTGGGATTCGGCACTGATCAAAAGGGTGGCTAATTGGGTTTTATCGCCGATTTCAGCAAAAAATATGGTTAGGAAGGTGGAACTAAACACCGTCCAAAAACTCCAAGAAGGTGGCTGATCTGGCTTTTTTTCGGTTGAGGCGCTCGATTTGCTATCAGTCATCGGCTAAGGAAATAATTTTCATAGTTTTTTCATTTTAGCCCGACCGGTTTTCTGGCGATAGTTTCTGCTGTTGATTACGCTGTCTCCTTCCCCCAATAGTTAAAAAACCCTAGTCGATCGAGGTAGAGTTTCCATCCTAGAGTTTAATAACTATTAGACTAGGACGAGCGCAAATTGCTTGGAGGTATAGCCCCTATGGTAGAAAACAGAGATTATACTCTGATTATTGACAAAAGTGGCAGTATGTCCACTGCTGATAAACCCAGCGAGAAAACCCGTTGGCAAATTGCCCAAGAATCCACCCTCGCCTTGGCTAGAAAGTGCGAGGAAATCGATCCGGACGGCATCACTATCTATCTTTTTTCTGGACGTTTCCGACGCTATGATAATGTTACTTCCGATAAGGTGACACAAATTTATCAAGAAAATGAACCCATGGGGAGGACAGACCTAGCCGCTGTTCTCCAAGATGCCCTCAATAATTATTTTCAGCGCAAAACTGCTGGCAAAACTAAACCCAACGGAGAAACTATTCTGGTGATCACCGACGGAGAACCAGATGATCGCAAAGCGGTAATGCGTCAAATTATCGAAGCTTCTCGAAAACTCGATCGGGATGAAGAATTAGCCATTTCTCTGATTCAAGTGGGCCATGATCGACAAGCGACAGAATTTCTCAAAGCTTTAGACGATCAGCTAGAATCGGCAGGGGCCAAATTCGATATCGTTGACACGATTACTATCGATGATATGGAAGATATGACCCTAGCGGAAGTTCTTCTCAACGCCATTACCGATTAATTGCTGCTGGAGTAGGGGTGATATCTCTCCACCCCTACTCCAGGAGGATTTAACTGCTAGTCAGGGCAACAAATTTATCTTTTTCCTCATCGGATAATTGCTCCGATTGTCCGGTGATTTGTTTGTAGATTTTGAGATATTCCAAAGCGGATTTATACCAACTAAAATCCTGAGTCATGGCCCGTTGTTGTAGTTTTTGCCAATCCTGTTTATAACGGAAACTTTCCCAAGTCCGGATCATACAGGTAAACAGGTCTAAAGGTTCATAGCGATCGAAACTAAATCCTGTTCCTTTTTGCTGAATCGGGTCGTGAAAAGATACCGTATCGACTAAACCACCGGTGCGGCGTACCATGGGAATACAACCGTAACGCATGGCCATTAATTGGGAAATGCCGCAGGGTTCAAAACGGGAAGGCATTAACAAAGCATCGGCCCCCCCATAGATGCGACGGGAAAGGGCATCACTATAGAGAAGATGCAGGGACATTCGCCCCCGGAAACGGGAAGTCATCTCCCACAGTTGGGTTTCATAATAGCGATCGCCTGTACCCAAAATAATCAATTGAGCATCGGTATAGGTGAGAAAGCGATCTAAAATTTGCATCACTAGATCAATACCTTTTTGTTCCACCAAACGCGTCACCATCCCCATGACAAAGGCATTTCTGCTGACCTGTAGCCCCACTTCTTCTTGCAGGGCAATTTTATTGGCCAGACGTTTTTCGATGGTTTCTGGGGTAAAATTCTGCTTAAGATAAACATCTTTAGCCGGGTTATACACCTCCGTATCGATGCCGTTGACAATCCCCACCAGATTGCCGGAAATATAGGACAATAATCCCTCTAAATTTTCGCCATAAATGGGGGTCTGTATTTGACGGGCATAGGTGGGAGAGACAGTCGTGACGCGATTGGCAAATTGAACCGCCGCGGCCATGGTATTATCGCCCTGCATATACCAAGGACACCAAGTCATTTTTTCTAACGCCTCCCGCCAAGGCCCCTGGTAGGCGAGATTATGGATCGTAAAAACGGTGCTAATATCGGGGTCTTGGTGCATCCAGACGGGAATCATGCCCGTATGCCAATCATGACAGTGAATAACTTGCGGTTTCCAGTAGTTCCAAGCGAATTCCGCCGCACCATTCGCAAAAAGGGTAAATCTCCAGGCCTCATCTTCGCCTCCGTAGATATTGCGTCCAGAGAAAGCCAGATGACCAAAGAGGTAGAGGGGAATATCCGTATCGGGTAAAACCGTTTCATAGACTAAAAAATCCTGAAACATGGCGAATCCTGACCAAATAGGTTCGGAAGGGATGTCCATTTTTTCCTGGAGAAAACCGTAGTAGGGCAGAAAAATCCGCACGTCATGACCTAGCTGACGCAAGACTTTCGGTAATGCCCCAATTACGTCTCCCATTCCCCCAACTTTGGCAATTGGGGCGGCCTCGGCACCCACAAATAGAATTCGCATACTCTTCCCGCTTCACTTCACGACGACAAGAAATTTTAACAGATAAAACCCCCCCTAGCAGGATTTGCCAGCCGGTTATTATCGGATTAGCCTAGATTTTTCTTTCACCAACCAGAGAGCCAACGAGGGGCATAATTAGCTTTTTTGGAGATTATTAAGTTTTTTTAACCTTTTTTTGCCGCCTTTTTATTAGGTTTTAGCTGCTCGGCACCGGCCCTGTCTGCTATTGTCAATTTAACCGACATTTCGCCTATCTTCATATACTTTTATATATCTTTACATTCCCCAAACTGTTTTGACGAAAAACCTTCACTGTAGAAACTACTATTGAGAACATTTTCAATAATTGGTTTTTTCTGAGAAAAAAAATGACAATTCTTCACTTGAATAAAAATCAATTATTGTCGCTATATTCCTTACTGGCAAAGGATTGTAGGCTGTTAAGAAGTGCGGAAAGTGGCCCTTAAGGTACATTTCAATCAATCCGATTATTAGGGATGAGTGACGGGCAATTGTTCGCTTCATTGCCGCAATACAACTTCCCCACCCCCTAGGTCTCCGGGTGGGGACTGATGCGGGAGCGTTCACCCTAATTTCGGTAAACCCATACTATAGTTCTGCACTCTGGCGTTGAGATTATAGCTAATTTCGCCTTTTTGCAGGAGAGAACGGATAAAATGTTCCAAATCTGAACCGATGCGACGGAGATTATATTCGCTCAGTTCTTCCCCATTGTACGATTCTACCAATTCATCAAACTTACTATAAACCTTATTGAGAGCCACTTCTTCCCAATTAAATTCATTATCAGGATCCACATCAAGAGTCAAGACATTATTACTCTCGATTAATTGATTATTTTTTACTTCAGCCGTATAAATGCGAATATGACGGGTCGTAGATTTTAACAGCATGGAATCTTCAGGGTAAGTTAGACGCTATGTCTAAGATTTTGCCATGATTTGCGGCAATGGGGAATTGGGAATTATGAATTATGAATTATGAATTATGAATTATGAATTATGAAGTGGGGAAGTGGGGAAGTGGGGAAGTGGGGAAGTGGGGAAGTGGGAATTGGGAATTATGAAGTGGGGAAGTGGGGAAGTGGGGAAGTGGGGAAGT
>NZ_JBHFLL010000304.1:0-43083 GCF_041928595.1 Microcystis sp. BLCC-F209 | reverse complement strand
ATTCATAATAAATATTGGCAGAGGATTAAAGATTAGTTATTGTGACTAATTCTTTTGGTTAGAAAAAGATAAACTTGAGAATCTTCAGTCAAATTTATTGACTTAAAATC
Source organism: Microcystis sp. BLCC-F209 (assembly GCF_041928595.1). Classification (NCBI taxonomy): domain Bacteria; kingdom Bacillati; phylum Cyanobacteriota; class Cyanophyceae; order Chroococcales; family Microcystaceae; genus Microcystis; species Microcystis sp. BLCC-F209. Next base: position 42,973 of record NZ_JBHFLL010000304.1, on the reverse strand, counting down.
AGCTGTACTTAATTTAAATGAAACAGCCCTAGGGGCAGGGGGGCCGCACCCTGCCCCCACCAACAAACTTTTTGCCGCAAACCCTAAGTAGTCGTGCAAAATTAATTTCTTAGTCGAGATAGGAGACAGGAGACGGGAGATGGGAGATGGGAGATGGGAGACAGGCATCAGGGATCAGATTTGAGTTTTCAGTTCATTGTTTACTGGTGACTGAAAAAGCGTTCGGCTGACGGCTTAGATGTGTAATTAGGGCTTGCTGAATAATGGTAAAACCCTTTTAAAATAAGGCTTTTGACCTGTTAAAGTCCGATGTTCATGCTGCGAAAATAGGATTGGGACTTTCAAAAACCTGGCATTATCCTTCTTGTGGTACATCGCTTGGTACAAAAAACAAGGGCAACAAAGCCTGAAACGACCGGCTACTGACGACCGGCTACTGACTCCTACCCCCAGGAAAAACTTTTTGCCGCAAACCCTACTTAATTAAAATTACTAGACAAATTTGTTGGCAATTGTTCTGGTATAATTAGGGGTAGAATTGAGGGTAATATTATGGTTGAGCCAGCAGTTATTGCAGAGGATATGGGCAAAATCTACACCACCATTACAGTTATCAATCGCGCCGATCAAATTCGTGCGGAGGATGGTATGATCGCACCGGAACAAATTCGCTCTCTTACCCTAGAAAATGTCTTGGTAGATACGGGAGCAACTACTGTTTGTCTGGTGCCAGAAGTAATCTCCCGCTTGGGTTTACAGCTTTTAAAGGAAGTAGATGTGGCTACGGCTAAAGGCATAGGAAAAGCGAGAATTTTTCGCGATGCTACCTTGATTATTGCGGGACGGGAAGGGACTTTTGAATGTTTGGAATTACCCGGAGGTCAAAATAATTTATTAGGAGTAATTCCCTTAGAAGCTTTGGGATTAGAACCAGATCTTCGCAGCCAAAAATTGCGAGTTTTACCCACAGAATACAAGGATACTTATTTAACAATTTTATCGAACAAAATAGCTCTATAAAATTACTTTTTGTCTGACTGTTCCTGCTCTTTCAGCTATAGCGATAATCTCGATTTCTTGACCAGAAACTCCCTTAATCACCCATTCCACCGTACGGCGATAATCTAAACCGTGAGCCAGACTACTATATACTTTATTTGATCGCCCTTCTAAGTGACCGATTTCCTGATCTAATTTTCCCACTATTAAACTCACCTCATCGGCTAAATTTAACTTGACTTGAATGGGACGAACTATCTTTCTTTCCAGTGCCTTTTTACTGGTATAAGTGGGTAAGAATCCCTGATTTTCTAACTGTAAAACCAGATGATAAATACCATTTCCCTCCGACTTAAGATCGAGACGAGAGATAGCCAAAAGAGGTGACATTAAAGCATGGGCAATAGTAAACTGACATTGTTTCTCACATAAATCCGGTAAATACTTTTCTGGAGCATTTTGCCAGACATTTTTAAAGTCCCAACCACCAATTTCCACCTCTCCCAATTGGGGATGATCAAAACTTTGCCAATCAATAAAACCCTTTCCCGCTAAATTCTCATCATTCCAACGCTGTAATTTCAATTCATCTTCCAAAGGATGCCAGCGAAACCATTGAATATAATCATCTTTTTTCACTCCTGCTTGGGTAGGTGCATCCCATAACTCCACCGTAAAACCATACCAACCAAAATGATCATAACCGTAATCATCCATGGCACCGTTAGTCACTTCTTTGGGATGATAACGAAAATCGTGATAGACAGAAACGCATTCATAACCAGTCATTGCCTTTCCCTTATCAGCAATATACTTATACATTTCTAAGTCTTCCACGGGGAAATATTCGTCGGGATGGGTGCTATAGGGACGCAACATGACTGCCGAATAGGTATGATAGGTAACGAAGCCATTAATATTAGTGTTATTTGCCCAAAATTCTGCTTCTGCACGGGTTTCTGGCTCAGAAAAAGGAAAATCTCCGGCTCCCTGTTGTTCCCCTTCAGGAACCCAATAAACGGGGTAATTGCGGTTAAAATCCAGACCCTCTAGGGTGGGGGCAGTGGTAAAATTATAGCCATCGTAATCGCGGATTAAACCTTCCGTGAGCAAAGTGTAAAAAGTTCCCTCAAATTCCTCTGGTTCGCGACGCACCATCAGGCGAGGATCTTGTTCAGAAATTTTCCAAGCGCCACAGCTATCTTTTTGGCGCATTTGTAAGATTAAACCATCGCCGTTAATATCTTCAGGATATAGCCCCGGTTTCTCGTCCCTGTGGGGATAGGGACGAATACTTGATCGTAACATATAGGGAGTGGTGAGATATTTTTCCGCTCCATCCACGGCCAATCGCGGCAAAATATAGACAGTGTAATGGTCAAGAAGTCTGGTAATTGAGGAATTATGACCGTATTGGCGCAAAAGATGAGAGATAGTGTAGAGAGCGACGGCAGAGCCTGTTACTTCCCCCGCATGGGTGTTAGCATCGATCCAATAGGCAGGTTTTTCTAAATAGGGGCCTGTGGCTTGATTTGTGAGGATGGTTAACCAGATGTCTCGATTTTCGTAGCTTTTACCGATCGAGGTGAGGCTAATTAAATTAGGATAGGATGAAGCTAGGTTTTTCAGGAAAGAAACTAATTCTTGGTAGGGGTAATAGTGGCTAAAATCAAACATAATCTTCTGCAACTAAAAAAAGGTATCTCGGGTTAATTTGAGAAAATATAGGATAATAACAGTAAAAACTATGGATAGTCAAGATATAGCTCGCTATATTGAAGAAACCAACGGGATTTCCAAGCCTTGGCTGTTGGTGCAATTGCGTCTCAAAAAACTGCAAGAACGTCGGGCCAGTCTTTCCCAACAGGAATACATCCAAGAATTGGATGATATTCAGCAAGACTTAATGAAATTGGGCGAATGGTGGCGAGGGATCGAGTCAGAAGTCTTTAAACCCTAAGCGGTGGCGATAATCTGTAATACTCGCGGTAAATCCTCAAATTCGCCGATGATGCGTTTCACTGGTTGCGGCCAAACCCGGACTAAAGTGGGAATAGCAGAGACATGATTGGATTCCGCTTGTTCTGGATGCTTAGAGATATCGATCACTTTCAGGGTATAGGGATGGTGTAATTCTCGTTCTAGAAGCTGATGGATCGATTCTAGGGTGTGTTTAGTATTGGCATTATTACCGGAGACAAATAACCGCAAAACATAACCCTTGGGACTAGGGTTAGTGTAGTCAGAGTCAGCAGCAATCGCCGAATTCGCAGCGGGGCGCTCCTGATAACGGAGAATCAGATCGTGGGATTGCCAAAGTTGGGGAAACTGCTGACGATAGGTTTCTAAGATAGTGGGATTAGAGGATTGTTCCTGCCAGGGTACAGTAAACCAAGCTCGATCGTCCGTGGCGAAAATAGCATTTAATAAAGGCTGATAGCGACGGACAAGGGGATAGACTTCGGCTCTAGTATGAATGCGGTGACTGTAGGGATCTCGCCAGCGATCAATGGTAGCGGTAAAACCAGGAACTAAAAAATGGGGGGGTTCTGGCAACCCTAAAGCGGACTGGAGAGCAGCGCAGAGATTCAGATGCCAATGAGTTTGTTTATCAGGATCGATACAGTACATCAGGTCGCCCCCGGGGGTAAACAGGGCGATGCCTTTAAAAATATCAGGCAACACAATTGCGGAAGTTGTCACTGGAGGGTTTCCCCTAGGGGATCAATAGGAGCTTCTATTTTTCTAGACTACTAAACTCTTGACCCCTCAAGGATTTCCTTCAGGGTTTTTCTAGATTCTACCCCGCAGCATCATCGCCATTTCATTGGGAACCGGGGACATTTCCAAGGCCACCTCCTCAGTAATCCGGCCCTCTTGATAGAGATTAAACAGAGATTGATTAGTGGTAATCATGCCATGGTATTCGCCATCTCTCATTAGTTCAATAATTTCGTCATTTTTGCCGCTGCAGATGTAATCTTTGACGGTTTCTGTGTTGACGAGAATATCGTGAAAAGCTGTCCGTTTGCTGTCGCTGGTACGACATAAACCCTGGGAAATAATACAAACCAGGGATTCTGCGATCGCCACCCGCATGGATTCCCGTTCCTCGGCGGTATAAAGAGTTAAAATCCGCTCTAGGGTTTTAACGGCGCTGTTGGTGTGCAGGGTTCCCATAACTAAGTGACCGGTTTGGGCAGCTTTCAGGGCCGTATTAACGGTGGATTTGTCGCGCATCTCCCCCACCAGAATAATATCCGGATCTTCCCGCAAAGAGGCTTTTAGGGCATTATCGAACTCGTGGGTGTGTATTCCCACTTCCCTTTGTTTGATCAAACTGCGACGACTTTGATGGACAAATTCGATCGGGTCTTCGATGGTGATAATATGTTTGGCTTTTTCTTTATTGATGTAATCGATCATTGCCGCTAGGGTGGTGGATTTTCCCGAACCCGTCGGACCGGTGATTAAAATCAATCCCTTATGCACATTGCACACATCCTGGAAGACCGCCGGTAAGCGCAATTGTTCCATAGTGGGGATTTTCATGGGAATCAGACGCAAAACCATCCCCGGACCGCGCAGACTTTCAAAGATATTAATCCGCACCCTAGCGAATTCGTACTGAGTGGCACCGTCAAATTCTAGGTCTTTTTTAAAGCGAAGGATTTCTTCTTCCCCTAGGATTTCCCGTAACCAACTATAAAAAGTGTTGATGTCAATTTCAGGATAGTCGAGAATAATCATTTCACCACGATCGCGCATCCGGGTTTTTTCTCCAACTCCCAGGTGAACGTCCGAATAACCCCGATCAAAGGCCATCCGGAGCAAATGTTCTAAGGTGGGTTGATTGGGAGCGCGACCGGGCCGGGGTGGGGTTTGGGGAGAAGCAGCCTGACTGGGAGTACGATTTTGGGGAGGACGTGGGGCGGAAATTTGACCATTTTGGGCCATATTAGCGACGTTTTTGGTCGGTGTCGCCACCTGTTGGCTTATTTCTTGAGTTATCCCCGTGCTAGTTCCCGTGATTAACTCTGAGGAAGGCATCGGCAGGGAGGGAACCGGCAGCGGCTGCAGTGGTCGCGAGGAAGAATTGGGATTTTGACTCATGAGCAATAGGGGGTTTTTCCTTTACTATTCCCTGATTGTACTAACATCCTATCAAATCATCCCCAATTTCTCAATTCCTCACAGACCCTAGATTGAGGAGTACGGAGTCAGTAGTCTCCGAGTCAGGAGACAGGAGACAGGAGACAGGAGACAGGAGACAGGAGACAGGAGACAGGAGACAGGAGACAGGAGATTATTTTTATTTATTCTTCCCACTTCCCCACTTCATAATTCATAATTCATAATTCATAATTCATAATTCATAATTCCCCCTCTCCTATACCTTTTAAACAGGATTTAGACCCCAAAATTGTTACAATGGAGGTTTAGGGCTAATGATTTTGACTACTCAAGTTTGAGCGAGTTTGACTTGAAATATAAAAACAAAAATTACAAGGATAATTTTAGTTTTTCGTAACGTTTAAAAATATCGTTAGTAATTTTAATGGCTTTTTCATTGTGACTGGCCAAGCACAAAGCATATAAAGCGGCATTCTTAGAATTTTTCATGATAACTGGGTTGCTAACGCAGGGAAAAAGTGTTTTTAATCTTTCTGTATATAAATCTGCTAATCTATCGGCAGAGATTTTGTTACGACTGGCATTAGGTTCTTGATTATCAAACAAATTTAATTGAATATTTTGTGGTGGTTGATAAATTTGCTCTAGCCAATCTACGTTACCCATTACTTTATTCAAACGTTCTAATGCCTCTGCTTCTGGTTCTTTATCCTTTGGCAAAAGCCGAGTAACTCCCATCAACGAAAAGTTAATAAAAATATCGCAAGCTTTAGTTTTTGCTAATTTGATAATAGTTTCCCAATCTACTTGTAATCCATAGGGATCTAAAAAAACAAAGGCTCGTTGAGTAAATTTTTTCTTGAGCAATAAATTGGGTATAATATCGTTACATAAAATCTCATTACAGTTACCGCAACAGACATGAATTTCACGGTCAGAAAACTCCTCACATAAACGTTCTAAACGTTCCGTGCGTTGAGGGGAAGTATCAATAAACCAGTAACTATCAAATGGTGGTTCTGTTCGCAAAGCACGCAGGGGAGAACCTTCAATATATCGTTGTTCATCTTCCTTCGCTGTTGGTCTCACGGAACCAGCAAAAGCGTCTATATAGTAATAAGCTTTAAGCCAAGGTTTTTTTCTGGGATTCTTGGGAGTTTTTTGATTATTCATGATCACAGAATAAGCGTTGAGATACTGAGCGAGTAAATCTAACTTATCCTCAGACCATTTACCAATAATATCTTCGCCTTCTTGCCCTCGTTGACTCATATCGATAACTTTGTTTAGGTCAATGTTAATAAATTATTTTGTTCTTTATTTTTTGAGAGTTTTTTTAGGGAGGAACCTGCTCTGATTGTCCATTTAGCATTGTGTTCGTTCCAAGCAGCAGGCATTTCATCCCAAATACGCTCATCAAGCATTCTACCACCAGCTTTGGAATAGTTACCACCCCATTGCTTAAAGAAAAAAGCGACTTTAGATTCTCTGGTTTGAGCCAAAATTTCCCTAACCCAATCTGGCTCTATGGGACGATGTTGATAGCCTGATTCACCGCCAACAATAACCCAATCAATCAGCGATAAATCCAGATTTAGTGGTCCTAAAAGAGGTTCACAGGAAAGAAAACGTACTTTGGCTGGTACTGTTTTTAAAGCCTCAATTCTATGGGTATATTGCTGACTTTCTACAGAGACACCCATCCAGATATTTTCCGACCATTCCAGTTTATCTGCTAAAGTTGCTAGTTTTTGAGGGCGCTTAGTCAAAATTTGATAAATATGCCAAGGAGTGTCTCGCATCACCGCAAAGATTTCCTGTAAATAGCCAAAGTCTAAATCTTCATGAAAAAGATCACTCATCGAATTGACGAAAATTCGACTCGGTGTGCGCCATTTTTTCGGCTGTTCTAGTCTTTCTCGATGAATAGTAAAATTAAAACCTGTGGGAAAACTTCCCGGAAAACGCATTGTTATTGCTTCTGCATAGCAATGACGACACCCCGGACTCACCTTTGTACAACCAGTGGTGGGATTCCAAGTTTTGTCCGTCCATTCAATACCAGTTTTACTACTTGACATTTTTTTACCAGATACTTCAATATGAGGTTAAACTTTTAACAAAGTATTATAGTACAAATTATCTAAGTAGGATCAAAGGCTGACAAAAATTAATGCTACTGCCAGATCTCTCCCGATCTCCCTCAGAGGCTATAGTAACTATAATCACCCTTTCAGACCCCAAAATTGTTACAATGGAGGTTTAGGGCTAATGATTTTGACTACTCATTTCTGTTTGATCGTCAGTTTTAGGAGAGGTAAATACGATGAATAGTCTGCAAACTTCAGTCGAACGGGAAAATTTAGGACAATTTTTGTTAGAAAATCTGCAAGATATTACAGATAAACTCGATCAAATTGTCACCGATTCTGATCGGATAATACTGAATAATTTACTACAAGAAACTCAGATTTTACTTGAGCAAGTTAAGGATAACTCTAAAACTTATCAAGCAAGAGCCGATATATTTTGTCAAATTAATCAACTATGGTTTCAGGTATGGAAACAATATAAGAATGAGGTTTCGGCACGGGAATTAATCCAATATATAGACCAATTTACTAATCAAATTACTGCCTATAGTCAATTATTTATCGGTCTTGCTCAGATCAATGAGGGAAAGACTGGTGAGGAAAAAGCCGATTTAATCAGAGTGGTGGAAGGTTCACGCATTCTCTCGGAAACCATAGATGTGTTTATTGATATGTTTGCCGATTCAGAACTAGAGCAAATTGACAAGGGAGCTAAAAATACTCTATCGGTTTCTAATCGTACTATAACCGAATATTTCCAAGATACTGAAACATCCCATTTAGTCACACAACTGAGAGCCTATAGTAGTTTAATAATTTTCAGAATTCAAGAGGGATTTAATTCTAGGAATGTATCCTCAGAAAATACCTCTCATTCCCTAACAGATAATTTCAATGATATTGATGCCTCTAGACAAAATTTAACAGATTTGGTCAATTTGGAAACTGAAAAATCTTCGTCTGAAAACTGGTTAGATAATCTTTCTGGATCAATTTCTAATGAGGAGGCTTTTGAGAAAGCATTAGAATATGGGCGTGTTTTTCGTCAAAATGTATCCTCAGAAACTACCTCTCATTCCCTAACAGATGATTTAAGCGATCTTGATCCTTGGACAAGAGACTTAGTGGGGGTTGTTGATTTAGGATCAGAAGACCCAAAAGAATCGTATATTGATTATTTAGTCGATAAGTATCGGTGAAACGAGTCCTATTCGATAGTGATGTATTGCTAGATGTTTTGGGTAAGCGTGAACAATATTTTCCCGCATCTGTACAAGCATTAAATACAGTTAAGACAGGTAAAACTCAAGGATATATTTCTGGTCATGCCGTCACTAATATTTATTATATTTTGTCTAAACAAAACGGAAGGGAAAGCTCAAGAAAATTGGTGATAAGTCTTCTAGAGAATTTACAAGTTGCTAGAGTGACAGACGCAATAATTAGGCAAGCATTGGCAAGTCAGATGAAAGATTTTGAAGATGCCGTTACCAGTGCCGTTGCTGAATCGGAAAAGCTAGAGATAATCATAACGCGAAACTTAAGAGATTTTGCCGCTTCCCCCGTTCCCGCAATGCTACCAGCCGATTTTTTATCGATTCTTTAACTAATGCTTCGGTAAACGTAAACCATCCGATCGCATGGGGATTAAAATCTGAGTTAAACTGCGTAATTGTTCGGCCGTTCCCATACAAATTAACAGATCCCCGGCCATTAATTCCGTATCGCCAGTGGGTCCCCCGATTAGCGTACCATCGGCGCGACGTATAGCCAAAACTAAGGCCCCCGATCGAGATCTTAAATGTGCTTGACTAAGACTTAAACCCACACAGGGACAAGTCCTCGGATCGATTAAAAATTCCTCCATATAAAACGATCGATCGGTTCCGGTTAGAATACCATCAACAAAATCCATCACCTGGGGTCGTAGGGCTGCGGCCGCTAATCTTCTACCGCCGGTAATATAGGGAGATACTACCGCATCGGCCCCGGCCCGTTGTAATTTTTGTACTGCTTCCTCGGTACTGGCCCTAGCAATGGCACGAATTTTCGGATTAAGAGTTTTAGCGGACAAAACTGTATATAAATTCTCCGCATCGGAAGTTAAAGCGGCCACAATACAAATAGCGCGTTCGATTCCTGCCATTTGTAAAGATTTATCTAAGGTGGCATCTCCTTGAACAACAATATAATTTAATTCTTTGGCCCGATTTACCTGTAGGGGGTCCGTATCAATGACTACAAAAGGAATATTTTCGGCGTAAAATTCGATCGCCACCTGTCTCCCCGTGCGACCCAAACCACAGATGATATAGTGTTCCGATAGTCGATCGATCAAGCGTTTCTCCTGTCTCTGTTTGAGTCCCTCTTGAAAATAGCCTTGAATTAAAGCTTCGGTCAAGCGATTAACAATATAACCGATGCTGACTACTCCCATGATAATCAAAACCATTGTAAACAATCGTCCCCGTTCACCTAGGGGATTAATTTCGCCAAAACCGACGGTAGCGAGGGTACTAATCGTCATATAGGCCGAATCTAGCCAACTCCAACCCTCGATCAGATGATACCAAAGCGTACCCAGCAAAAATACCACAATCAGGGCAAAAATTCCCCCGATTAATTCCTGACGCAGACGACGATATTTATCTTCACTGATAGACAAGCAAAATTCACCCCTAAGACTGTCTAGTAAATTACAATGAAATCAGTTTTTAATCTAAATAACCCGTCCTTCTCAGACGGATTTGATTATAATTTCCCCTATGTCTAATCGCGCAGGAGTTCCCCAGTGAGTCCAGAAACCCTTTTAGAACCAACCCTAGTTGATCCCACTTCCAATTTAAACCCGAATCAACCCTTTGATCGAGATAGTTTTAACAGCTATGTGATGAATACTTATGGTCGTTTTCCCATTGCGATCGCCAAAGGGTTAGGCTGTCTTCTCTGGGATACTTCCGGTAAACAATACCTTGATTTTGTCGCAGGAATTGCCACCTGTACCCTCGGTCACGCGCACCCTGCTTTAATTGAAGTGGTTAGCCAGCAAATCCAAAAACTCCATCATGTCTCGAATTTATACTATATTCCCGAACAAGGGGAACTAGCTAAATGGATTGTCGATCATTCCTGCGCTGATAAGGTCTTTTTCTGTAATTCTGGTGCGGAAGCGAACGAAGCGGCGATTAAATTAGTACGAAAATATGCCCATACGGTGCTAGATTTCCTGGAACAGCCGGTGATTTTAACCGCTCACGCTAGTTTTCACGGTCGCACTTTAGCTACCATCACCGCAACCGGTCAACCGAAGTACCAAAAAGACTTTGAACCCCTGATGCCGGGGTTTGCCTATATTCCCTACAATGATATCGAAGCGGTGGAAAATGCGATCGCTGATCTCGATGAGGGTAATCGTCGGGTGGCTGCGATTATGTTGGAACCGCTGCAGGGTGAAGGGGGAGTACGTCCGGGAGCTATCGAATATTTCCAACGTTTACGGCAAATTTGCGACGAAAATAACATTTTGCTTGTCTTTGATGAAGTACAGGTGGGAGTGGGAAGAACTGGTAAACTCTGGGGTTATGAGAATTTGGGGGTAGAACCGGATATTTTCACTTCTGCTAAGGGTTTAGCGGGGGGTATTCCCATCGGTGCGATGATGTGCAGAAAGTTCTGTGATGTGTTTGAACCGGGTAGTCATGCGAGTACCTTTGGGGGTAATCCGTTCGCTTGTGCCTCAGCTTTAACAGTATTACAAACCATTGAACGGGATCACATTCTCGAAAATGTCCAGCAGCGAGGGGAACAATTACGCAGCCGTTTAGGGGTGATTGCTTCTCAATATCCCCATCTATTTGTCGATGTGCGCGGTTGGGGTTTAATTAACGGTCTGGAAATTAATTCAGAAAGTGAGTTAGTTTCATCTACTATTGTTAATGCAGCCTTGGCCGAGGGTTTATTAATTGCTCCCGCAGGTCCGAAAGTTCTCCGTTTTGTACCGCCTTTAATCGTCTCGGAAACAGAAGTAGATGAGGCGATGGATAAGCTAGAAGCAGCCATCGCTAAAGTGGTTTAATTTCAGTTATCAGTTATCAGTTATCAGTTATCAGATGTAAGTTTTAAGTTGACAGTTTCCAGAACGTAGCCCGCTCATGTTACGCTACCGCTAACCCATCCTACAAATAATTGTGCCTACCTACTTATGAGTCAATTCTTTTTGAGCTTTATCCCCCCTAACTGTCACCTTTTCACTGGACTAGGGGAGGATAAATCTACTGTTGTTCTGGGCAAATAAAATGATCACTTCTGAACCTATTTATTCCCTCCCTAAAACCCCTCCTTTAGAAAATGGGGATCAACTAAGTCGCCAGGAATTTGAGTGCCGTTATCAGAACCTTTCTGAAATAAAAAAAGCCGAATTAATTGAAGGAATAGTTTATATGTCTTCTCCTGTACGAGTGCAGAGTCATGGAGAACCTCATTCTGATATTTTAACTTGGTTAGGGGTCTATAAAGCCGCCACAATTGGGGTGATGTCTGCGGATAATACTACAGTGCGTCTGGATGCAGATAATGAAGTACAACCAGATGCTTTACTAAGAATTAAAATTGCTGGACAATCAACTATTAGTGACGATGATTATATCGAAGGTGCGCCGGAATTAATCGTAGAAATCGCCGCTTCTAGTGCTTCCTATGATCTCCACAATAAATGGCGAGTTTATCGTCGTAATCAAGTGCAAGAATATCTTGTTTGGCGAGTTTATGAACGTCAATTAGATTGGTTCCGATTAAATGCTGGAGCATATATTAAACTTGAACCCGATAGTCGAGGGATAATTTACTCGCAGGTTTTCCCCGGTCTTTGGTTAGATGTTAATGCTTTATTAGCGGGTAACTTGGGACAGGTTTTGACAGTTTTACAGCAAGGTTTAGCCAGTCAAGAACATCAAGATTTTCTGAAGAAATTATCTCAAAAAAAATAATAATTGATATTTAAATTTATGAATTGGCATCCTGACGCTTATCAAGCTTTAATTGCCGAAGATTATCCTCAAGTTGCGGCAATCTACGAGGAACTAATCGATAACAATCCCGAAAATATTTCTGACTATTGGTACTTGGGAGTTGCCTATCTTCTGCAAAATTTAGAAGCAGAAGCGCAGGTAATGTGGCAAAATGTTTTAAGGGAAGGTAATCTGGAAGAAGTTAAGCAATGGCAAGCAGAATTAGAAGCGGTTTTAGACGCAGAAGCGCGACGACAACAAAGAAAAGGTGATCTGGCAGCCGTAGAATATTTTCGCTATCATCTACAGGAAATTGTTCCCAAGTCAATTAATAATTTATTAGCTTTATTCGACTTAGCTTTAGATTTAGAAATATTCGCTCCAGGAGAACTACTTAATTATCCTATTCAAGAGAATCTCAGATCTAATCCTGATCGAGAATTGCTTTTAAATGTAGTTCTCAAAAGTCTTTTATATCCCCACGAATTAACTTTAGATTTAGCTCAAGCAAGTTTACCTTACTTAGGGGAATTAGCTGATAGTTTTATCCCGCAAGCTTTTCAGATAGCAGCACGAGTCACCAAGGAGCAACAAAGTCCCGCTTTTGGAGTAGAAATTATTAAACTTTGTCTGCAATTAAGACCAAATGATCTGAGTCTTTTGGAACAGTTAGTTAACCTCTATATTTTAGCAGAAGACTTTGATAATTCTTTGATAACTGCCTATCAGTTGCGAGAAATTTGTCTAACCCCAACTCTAAAGTTATACAGTAATTATCTAATTTTATTAATACTTTTGCGCTGGGGAGTTTGGCAAGAAATTGATCATATCTATCAAGAATATCAGAATTTATTACAGAAATTAACCCGTCGGAAAAATATTACTCTAGAACCGATTATTAAAACTAGCTTTCTCAATGTTTCTAGTCCCCTACCCTACCTAGGCGATCGAGCCTTAGCCAATCGACAATTAACTAATCGCATCGCCGAAATTTTCCTTGATAATAATAGTTTAAAAACTCCTTTTATTACTATAAAAAAAGCTACAGAAAAACTAACGATTGGTTATCTTGCCAGTACCTTAAAACATCATTCTGTCGGTTGGTTAAGTCGTTGGTTAATTCACCATCACGATCGAGAAAAATTTCAAATAGCCATCTATACTATTAACCAAGAAGAAGATGAAATTACCCGTCAATGGTTCCGGGATAGCCGAGATATTATCCGTCATTTTCCCTACGCTCAAAATCCCCTAGAAGTTGCCCAACAAATTCAACAAGATCGGATAGATATTTTGGTAGATTTAGACAGTTTAACCCATAATCTCACCAATCAGATTATGGTCATGAAACCCGCATCAAAACAAGTGACTTGGTTAGGTTGGGATGCTTCTGGATTAGCAACTATTGATTATTATATCGCCGATCCCTACGTTTTACCCCAGCAAGCGGAGGAATATTATCGAGAAAAAATCTATCGTTTACCAGAGACATATTTAGCAGTGGATGGTTTTGAAATCGGCACTCCCAATCTCCGTCGAGAAGATTTAGAAATTCCCCCCGATGCTACCATCTATTTTTCCGTACAAAGTGGCATGAAACGCCATCCTGATACTATTAAACTTCAGATGAAAATTATCGCACAAGTCCCTAATAGTTATTTTCTGATTAAGGGAGTCGGTAAGACTGAAAAAATTCAAGAATTATTTACTGAAATAGCGATTCGGGAGGGAGTTAATCCCCAAAGATTGCGGTTTTTACCGAGAGATATAGATGAATATACCCATCGCGCTAATTTACAGATTGCCGATGTGGTATTAGATACCTATCCCTACAATGGCGCTACCACCACCTTAGAAGTTTTATGGCAAGGAATCCCTTTAGTTACATTGGTAGGAGAACAATTTTCCGCCCGCAATAGTTATACTTTTATGATTAATGCTGGGATTGAAGCCGGAATTGGCTGGAATGAGGCAGAATATATCGACTGGGGAGTAAAATTAGGACTCGATCGCTCCCTTCGTCAAGACATCAGCCATCAACTGTTAGGAAATCGTGACACAGCCCCCCTCTGGCAAGGGAAAAAATTCGCTGAAAATATGGAAAATGCCTATTTAAAAATCTGGGAGGGAAATTGATAATGAGAAAGTTATCCGCAATCAATAAAGTATCGAATCTGGGCAAGAAAAATTCAACTAAATAGGAGTTTAACTGATGACAGCCGCAACTGAAAAAGATTTAAAAAGACTAGAGGATTTAATCATCGGTATTGCCAACGGACAAAAGGCGATCGAAAACCGACTAACCACCATGGAAAACCGACTAACCACCCTGGAAAACGGACAGAAGAATTTAGAGTTAGGGCAGTCGGAAATTAAAGGCGATATCCGAACCCTAGACGCGAAGATAGAGGGTTTAAGCGATCGAGTTAAAGTTATAGAGAACGCGGCGGGAAAAACCACCGATCTCGCCGAAAAAGTCGGAGAATTGAAAAACTGGAAACAGATCGGAGTAGTGGTGATCACCGCTTCGCTCAGTTCGATCCTCAGTGGTGTTACGGGTGGGGTAATCGGTTGGCTAATCCGAGCGGCGAAAGTTAATCCCTAATGGTGTTGCTGAATCAAGAATATGAATGCTGATTTTGCACCCGTCCACCAGTCAACCTAGTCCTAGGTTTTAAAAATTGCCCAAGAAGACAGGTGATAATTATCGCCAAAATACTCTAGGCAGTAACCTAAATAACCAACCTCAAAAAAACTCTCTGCTACACTTGAGTCAGTAGATGCACCCTGATGAAAAAGGAGAGCTTTCTTTGACTCTCCTTTTTTTTTGTTGAGAAAGCAATCCGAGGGGATTTAGCCGCGGTTAGCAGGTAGTTTCGCCTTGCGTGCCATGTCTTTGAAACCATTCAAACTTGGACCAGGGCGACGGCGAGACATACTAGGAGTAATCAAGTATTTTGTCGCAAATTCCACTTCTTGCGGCTCTACTTTACCGTTAGTAGCGGCTACGGGTGCCGGTGCGCTCACAGGAGCGGCGGGAGTTTCTTTTACTTGCTTTTCTTTCTTAATAGAAGTTTTTTGGGTTTTTTTCTCGGCTACAGGGGCGGCAGCAGACTCGACAGCAGGGGCGGGCGCTTCCACAATAGGTGCGGCTGCTGCCGTGGTTGCTGTTGCTTGTTGTTCACCATCGGTTTCTTTTAGTTCTAGGTAAAAGTCAGATTTTTTGCCACCAAAGAGATTTTTTAACATCGGGGATCACTCCGAGAGTTGGGAAAATGTAAAAGACTAGGTATTTAAAAATTTATCATTGACCGGGATCAGGCAGCAAACAAGATTATTCTCTTGACAATTTCTCTGCTTCATCTATTTTTCTTTGGATAATCCCTAACAGAAAAAGTTTTTAAAAACAAGTTAAATTTACAAAAATTAACAAAAATCAAGAACGAGAAACCCCGACGCAAACAAGGGCAAAAACTGCTAGAGACGTTGCTGACAACGTCTCTAGATTATTTATTGGAGATTTGGTCGGATTTAGCTGGCTGCAGGTACACGGCTGCCGCTAACTCCGGGGACAGGACCACGACGAATGTTGGTTTCCGCTTCGATGGGAACGAATTCAATATGATTGAGGAGGGTAGTAACGAAAGCAAAGAGTAAAAAAGGCAAAGAGAGGACGACGACTAACCCCACGGTAGCGAGGGCGAAAATTTGTCTAGTGCTACTCCAAAGAGCTAGAGTGGAAGCGAGAGTAAGAAAAATAACGATTAACCAAACGATTATTTGTCCGTAAATATCTCCGAAGGTGAGGGTGCAAACCATGCGATAGTTACGAAAATCCTTATCCATAACAGTAAACCCGTAGATAGTCAGTTATTGTTTTAGGGTAAGTCTAGAATCGTCACCTTGGTCAATATTTAAAGGTTTTTATAAACACTTGTTGATAAATCTTTACAATTCTGCCCCGAGCGGGTAGCCAAATCTAGAAGTAAGAGCGGTATTGTTTGGTTGCTCTCCTAAGAATTGATAAGAATTGATAAGAATTGCTAAGAATTAGCAAAAAACTTGCCAAAATTTTGGCGAACGCTCTTTACAATTAAGTTAGAAAGGCAAGGAGGAGCAAGCCTAATGAAAACTTTTGTTGAGCGTTATCGGTCTTGGTTTAATTGGACAACCCTAGCCATGGTTGTTCTCGGTTTCTGGTTAAGTGCCAGTTTCGTCATCGATTTAATCATTCTCCCCAGCTTATCCGTAGCTGGCATGATGACACAAAATGGCTTTGCCAGTGCCGGTTACTTGCTATTTGGCATTTTTAACCATCTGGAATTAGTTTGTGCGGCGATTGTGCTGTGTAGCTTTGTTGTCTTCCACCGCTATCATACCTTAATCCATCTCCCCGAACATCGATCGCTTCTATTTGCCGGTGTTCTCTTCGTAATCACCCTAATTTACACCTATTTTCTCACTCCCAATCTGAGTGCTATGGGTTTACTGGCTCCCGTTACCGCGTCGGGAATGTCGGGAGAAATGATGTCCTTGCAGATTGGTTACTGGTTTCTAGAAGTGGTTAAAGGTTTAATCGCTTTTACCCTGTTGCGCTGGTGTTGGCGAGATGCCTTTAAATTAGCTTAGTTGTTGATTACAAGCGGGGTTCAACCCGCTTTTTTTAGTTCTAGCAATATAATCCGCTTATTTGATTCGTGAACAGAGAGGCAGCACAACCATCGAAGCCAAGAATAGAGGTCGTAAATATTTTACATTTCATTTAGGCGCACTAGGGGATTCCATGATTGATAACGGATAACTTTAAGAACTTGCTATCTAAGAATAAATCAGTTACAATTCTGGCAAATTAATTTCGTCTGTGAGGAAAGCTGGAAGTGTTGTTAAAAAAAGCCAAAAGAAACAGCCAGATGAGACAGATATTTTCCGGAGTAATTTTCATTACCTCCTGTATGGGGACGGCCATACTTTGTGAGGGAGTGAAGGCCCTTCCTTCCCCCTTAGACATTGACGCTGCTTCTATTCGGGTATCCCGGGAAAAAATTATCATTAATTCCCCCGTGGAATTAGAGAGGACAGACAGAATTCTGACAACCAATTCCTTCTCGACAACAGAGGGATTAGCCGATATTAATCTGCCCTCATCCTCAGAAAATAAACTAGAGAAATCTTCCCGCGATACTTTAGCAACAGAAAAGACCGGGACAATTTCAACCCTAGAAGAATGGAAGGCGAATCTAGGGACAATGCAAGCGAGTCAGCTTTTCCCAGCAGGGGGTAATAACTCGCCAGAAGTCGAAAAATGGCAAGCGCAAGCATCTACCCCCGTTGATACCAATGTTTCTCCCGAATTGCAGCGTTTACGTCAAGAGTTTCTGATTGAGGAACCGAAAACCCTTTCTGCGAAACTGGCGGAATTTGTGGTTGCCCCTAGTGCCAGTATTTCTATTCCCATCGGTTTTGGAGCAAATTTTAAGCAGATTTTCGGTGGTTTCGGTTTCCAGTCGAGAACCCGTTTTACCAATCAAGCAGATGGTGGGTTAGCCCTAGGGGTCGGTTTAGGAGAACCCCAGAAAATTGTCGGTTTAGATGTAACTCTGGCGATTTTGAGCCTTTTTGGTGATAACGCCGGACGGGGTAGTTTTAGCTTTAAAATTCACCGTTCTCTGCCAGAAGGTTTTGCTGTCGCCCTAGGATTTGAAAACGCCATTCGCTGGGGTGGGACAGATGCCGGTAGCAGTATCTACGGGGTGGTGAGCAAATTTTTTCAGTTCACAGAAACAACGAAAGAACCCTTTAGTCAATTGACGCTCTCTTTGGGTGTTGGTGGTGGTCGTTTTCGCTCGGAAGGAGCCATCGAAGATGGGGTAAATTCCCTGGGTGTCTTTGCTAGTGCGGGTTTACGAATTGTTGAACCGGTCTCGGCCATTGTCGAATGGTCGGGTCAAGATTTAAACGCAGGTATTTCCCTGATTCCTTTCCCGAAAGTCCCCTTGACGGTTAACCTTGCCGGTGCTGATTTAACGGGCAATGCTGGGGACGGCGCTCGCTTCGTTATGAGTGTCGGCTACAATTACTTTTTCCCCCGTTAGTCAGTTTTTACACTATTAATTTAGCTTTTTGAATGAGGATAAAGACCATGTTGATGAAATGGTTGACTAATTGGCAAGTTTCCCTAGTGGCGGCGGTTTTGCTGACCAATGCCCTAGTCTCTCCCGTTATGGCGCAAACCGGCAACCAATCCGATGCCACTGGCCCAATTCTTTCCACCGGTGATTTTGCCGGTCAAACTTTCCCCAGCACCACGACGGTAACGGGATTTCAGGGGGGAGAACCGGCTCAAATCGCTGTTAATCAAGCGGCTGCTTCTCTGAATACTCTGTTAGCTGATAATAATTTAACCTCCCTCACGGGTACCCCGATTCCCGCAGCCGTTCAGCAATCGCTACTGAGCATCTTAACAGGGGATGCACAGGCGGGTAATAATATCAATGCTGTCATTGCCGCTCTTTACTCAGCCCCCGGCGCACCGCCATTAAATGTTATTCAAGACTTATTGGCCAGCTTAGAGAAACTGACCAGGGATGACAAGGTAGTGCCAGCTAAATTGCTGGCGGCGGTGCTGGCCTATAATGCGATGATTTTAGCCAGTAACGAAGAGTTTCTCCGCAATCCCCCCGCAGAACTACGAGCAATTCAAGCATTCTTAGCTAAATTGGTGCAACCCACTATTAGCTAACCGCGTTTTCCCTACTGACTTGAAAGAGGGTGTGGGGTGTCGGGTGTGGGGTGTAGGGAAGGAAACCTCTTTCATCTGTGGGGGTGAAAATTTTTTCATCGGGACTGACTTCACCATAGTCTTCTCGGATTAGAGGGCTCTGGTGAAGGCTCCACGGTGGGCGCGGTGGTTGGCTGTGAGGGGGTTAGAGAAGGGGTATTTCCTCCCCCTAAGGATTCTTGGAGCTTGTCTCGCAGTTTTTTGGCGGTATCGGACTTAGGATTAATTTTGAGAGCTTGTTCGTAGGCGGCCAGCGCCTCTTGGGAGCGTTTCCAGTAGGTCAAGACCAGACCTTTCCCATACCAAGCTTGATAGAGTTGAGCATCGAGTTGCAAGGCTTTTTCATAGGCGGCATAGGCGAGGGCTAATTGTCCTAACCGCCACATTGTATTGCCTTGATTAAGCCAGTTTAGGGGATTAGTATCGTTATTATTGGGAACTTCAAAAGCCTTGTATAATTCATCACCAATTTCTTGCAAAGATAAGGCATTGGGGGGCGAATTTTCGACATTTATCTGCCCTTGAATGCCAGACTGGGGTGCTAATTTCAAAAAAGTAGTGATGGGAATAGCGAGACTAAAGCCAATTGGCACGGGAACCTTTTCGATTTTTTCGGCTTCATTTTGTCCGTGAACCGCGATGACTCGTCCATTGAGATCCAACACTGGACCGCCACTCATGCCCCCATAGGTGACACTGGTATAAACTATCTCATACCCCAACTCTGGGGGAAATATTTTCAGCAAGGGTGTAATGTCCTTGGGCAGCACTTTCCCCACATTGAACAATCGTTTCCGCTTGCCGATAAATTTCGGGTCGGGCCATCCAGAAGCAAAAATAAATTGTTCGTCAGCTACTTGATAGTTAGCCAAGGTCGCTAACTGATAATTTTGGTCGCTCTGAAACTGCACGAGAGCTAGATCTACTCCTGGTAATTTTTTGATGCTATTGTAATCGAGCGGATATTGCTTGCCATCCCAGGTAATAATTTTAAGTTGATCGTAATAGAACTTGCAGGCATCTCTAGCATCTTTACAGATCACATGACTAGCAGTAAGAACAGTATAAACTCTTCCTTCTTTGGCAATAATCGATCCGGAGCCATTAGAAGTAATTTTCCCATTCGCCCCCTCTTCTTCTGAGGGGATTAAAACGGTAATCTTTTCAGCAATTTTTTCTATCTCCTCAGTTGTTGATGCCTTAGCAATCTGAGGAGAAACCACAAACACCGCTATACTAACTAGGGCGGCGGAAATTTTCAAGAAATTGTTGCTCATTCTGGTTTAAAAATACAGTTGAGTGGAATTTACCAGAGTGGTGTGGGAGCGGGATTCTTTTCTCTTGGGGTTGACGAGGATGGAGAAGGAAAATCTTCCCAGAAAGTGGGTTCTCTATGGGTGGGAAGCGGTGGGGGTGACACTGCGGGCCGTTGCCGACTGGAAGCAGATAGAGAAGATGACCCCGATTGTAAAAAAGTCCCGATAGGAATCGCCCAACTTAATCGACTCATTTGTTCCCACAGTGCTGGTGAAGTCACTGTTCCATCAGCAAAAACGTAGGATTTACCCCAGAGAGGATAAGCATGAATCCCGTTAATACCAATAACTTTACCTTGCCGATTCAGCAGCGGTCCGCCACTCATGCCATTTTTAATCTTATTGGTGTAGCCGATTTGGTAGCCCCCCGAAAAGGATTTATCACTGAAAAGCGACACTTTACCCACGGTGAAGGTAAATCCTTGTTCTGTCGGGCGATCGCCATCGTAGGGAAAGCCAGCGGCGAAAACTTCATCTCCGATAGTGAGATCATCGACATTAGCCAAATCAGCAATAGAATAAACTTGGCCACTGCGAAAAGAAATTAAGCCTAAATCATAATTATTCAAGCGAACTGTTCTGACCAACTCACCCCGATGTATCTTGCCGTCAGGGGTTTGTATTTGCCAACCCCGAGAGCGATACCGCCCTAAAACATGGTCATTCGTGAGGACTTTGTAGGAAGAACCCTGCTTTTCGACTAAAATGCCCGAACCCCAGCCTTGCTCTGATAACACCTTAACAGTAATTGCTCTGGCTAACTGACGCAGCTGTTGTTCTGAAAGTTGCTGAGAGCTATGGGCATTGGCCTGGTTAGGTTCCAGAGCAGGAGCATAGCTTTGGACAGCAAGCAAAGGTGTGGACAGTCCCAATAATAAACTGCCCGCACCAGCCAAAATTCTTTTTATAGGCCGACTCACTTGATTACTATGCTCCTATCTATAGAACTAGAAAAGTTTACCAAACAGAACCGCCCGATGGTTTTTGGGGGGGTTGTTCGGGAGAAGTCTCCGGCAGTGGAGAGGGGGACGAACCGGTGGCAGGATTTGTTTCCACGGGAGCATTTTCTAGGAATTTATTGAAATAGACAATGACAGAATCCGATGAGCTTTCAAACAAAGGACCAGGGCCGCCTCTCTCCCGGAGGTCAAATAGCAGTTGGATTTTCTGGGTTGCGTCTTCCCCTCTCTTGAGGGTAAATAATAGGTTACTGCTATTTGCCCGTTCTCGTCCATGACTAGGGGAATAGATGACCGGCAGACCATTGAGATAGCCAGTGGTAATAATATCAATTCCTCTAGGTCGAGCGTCAAGGGTATTGAATCGTTTAGTTACTTCTAGACACCGTTGCCGGGGAGTGTAACCGGAACCGCTAGAATAACGAGAAACCCAACGAATCACAGCTTTGCGTTCATTAGGGCGGACTTTGACATAGGTTGTGGGAACTCCCACATGGGGGCCTGTCACTGGTAAAAGACACTCGAATCTGGCTTGAGCTTGGCTCGGTGATTGTAAGGTCAAGGCAGGTCCTACACCAATCAGAGCAATAGTCAGAGTTTTTGTCAAAGTTTGTAATTTCATTGTCCTTATTCTAATCCTGCAAAGGGACTCTACTATACACTTCAAAGGTAGCTATTATCTCTCCGCAAAACCAACAAAAGCAAGGCTTTTGCAACAATTCTTATTTTTTGGGATTACCCTTTCTTCAAACTCCTTTAAGAGAGCAATCAGATGAGTTCGTTTACCCCAAAGCAGACCAAACTTCTAACTTACTGACCACGCGACGAATCACCTCATCGGTAAACTCAATCATGGTCATTTGGCCCCCTAAATCGGGGGTTTTTTTGCCCTCGTGAATAGTTTCAAAGACACTTTCATAAATTGCCCTGGAAGCTTTACGCGCTTCGTTAGTTTCGATATAACCTAACAAAGCTGCCGAGGCTAAAATCATCGCCATGGGATTAGCGATATTTTTGCCCTCTAAAGCCGGGGCCGTGCCGTGGGGAGCTTCTGCCATAATAGTTTTAACCGCTAATGTCTCCTCATCAAATCCCAAAACTAAACTTTCGGCCCCGGCAATACTGCCATAGAGTTGCAAGACAAAATCGGATAATAAATCGCCATCGCGATTAAGTGCCGGAATCACCAAAGCTTCGCCGTCGGTTTGTAAAAGTAGGGCAAAAGTTGCATCAATTAACAGGGGTTGATAACGCACTTCCGGATGTCTTTGGGCCGCCGCGTCTAATTCCTCTTTAAACATCCCTTCGTAGGTGGCACTAACGGTGAATTTTGGGCCGCCAAATACCCGCGCCCCGGTTTTTTTGGCCTGTTGAAAGGTAAACTCGGCCACAGCGCGACTGGTAGCCCTAGAAATGCGCGAGGTGCGATAGGCAATTTCATCGCCGGTGGCAGTGGTTTCTCGCCATTCTTTGGCCCCATAGGCATCATCAACGGCCATGCGGACAATGGCAATGGGAGAATAAACGCCCCCAATCGGACGAATGCCGGGGATACGGCGACCGATGCGGAGAATTACCTGAGAATTCATTGCTTCTCTTAAAATAGCGTTAGGACTGCCCACATCTCCTTTAATTTCTGGGGTAATAGTGGCAGCTTTGAGAGCTAATCCGGTTTTTAGAGTCGCTTCGGCGGCCTCGTGAACCACTTGATTGTTACTCTGGCGACGCTGGGCTAAACTAAGATCAAAATCGGCAAAGTTAAGCGGTTGACGAATTATCGAGGGTTGCAATACTCTCAGGGCTTCTAGTAATAGTTCTTCTCCAGTTTGGTCGCCGTGCATGACCACAATAGTGGGGATATTTTCAGTCATAATTTTTGAGTTTTAATAAAAATTTTCAAGTATATCTTAATGCTTAATTGACCGTTTAATCGGCTAAAAAAGATACTTTTTACCTTAATTAATTCTGTAATTTTATCAATCTTGCAGAAAAAGATATATAATACCAAATCTGGTTATTAAAAACTGATTATTTATTCTCCCTTTTGCATAAGTGCCTCTTGCATGAGTGCCTCTTGCCTTAAACCCTAATTAATATTATGCCCGATCGCTAATTAAATTAGCAATCGGGCAGTGGTGAGAATTAATTAACCCAAGATTTAGAAAGCTTGTTCAACTTCGGCAATTTCGGGAATCACTTCCCGGAGACGACGTTCGATGCCCATTTTTAGGGTCATGGTGGAACTGGGACAGGAACCGCAAGCGCCTTGAAGACGCAGTTTGACGACTGGCCCGTCGATTTCGACTAATTCCACGTTACCACCATCCGCCATCAGGTAGGGGCGCATTTCATCTAAAACTTGTTCGACGTTATTGGGAGTCAGTGTTAAAGACATAATCAGCTTCTGGTCAGAGATTTATTACAGTGTAAGTAAGTGGTTTCAATTAAATTGAAGATAGATATTGTCTTTGATCCCCCCTGCCCCCCTTGATAAGGGGGGTGCCGATAGGCGGGGGGATCTACCCTTGATAAGGTGGGTGTATGATAATTTTTAACGACTACCTACTTATTTGACCAGATAAAATTAAAACTATATATAAATTCGGGAGTTAAAAAATGCCTAATAACAACAATCAACCCGATATCAATAAAGCGATCGATGTGTGTATGGAGGAGCATAAAACCCTGAGAACGGAAATTTTACAAACCATACAAAATCGCACTAATGTTAT
Source organism: Microcystis sp. BLCC-F209 (assembly GCF_041928595.1). Lineage (NCBI taxonomy): Bacteria > Bacillati > Cyanobacteriota > Cyanophyceae > Chroococcales > Microcystaceae > Microcystis > Microcystis sp. BLCC-F209. The sequence goes on along the minus strand of NZ_JBHFLL010000304.1, from coordinate 18,956 downwards.
TGTCTTCGGAGGCGCTCTAGTTTTGACTTTACTGGGAATTGGGATCAGTCCCATCGCTAACTTGATTTGATCGCTGACTACCTGCAAGATAAAGAAAGAGAACGAATCAGATAGGGAATTTACAAGGGGATAAAAATTAAAATCTTTGGCTCTCTTATTCCCCGTATGATGAGTTTAACTTAATATACGATCGATCTTTGTGTCCTTTGTGTCTTTGTGGTTCGCTCCACTCCCCCGCCAGCCCAACTGTATCTTAGAATATATTTTACCCACCAAACTCAAGAGAGCCAATCTTTCTGATTTCAAGCTACCAACGACCGGCGCTAGTCACTGAAACCTGAAAACTGATAACTGATAACTGATAACTGAAATGACTCGATCCTATTTTGCTACTACCGCTAGGGGACTAGAAGAAATTGCCGCTAGGGAATTAGAATGCCTAGGGGCCAAAGAAGTGAAACCAGTATTCACCGGAGTCCATTTTCAGGGAGATCTGGCCCTACTCTATCGAGTCAATCTTTGGTCAAGAATTATTTTTCGGGTGTTGGTTCCCATTGCCGAAATTCCCTGTGGGGATGGGAAGGAACTTTATGATGGCATTCAAGCCATTGATTGGCGCGATTATCTCACCAGTGAGGAAACTTTAGCGGTACAATGTACGGGAACGAACGATCGCCTCAATCACACCCATTACACCGCCTTAAGCATCAAAAACGCTATTATCGACCAACAGCGTCAACAGGGGAATCCCCGTTCTTTTGTGGATACAGAAAATCCCGACCTGCAAATTAACGCTCATATCGAGAAAAATCGCTGTGTGCTTAGTTTAGATAGTTCTGGTCACAGTTTGCATCGTCGCGGGTATCATCGGGCCATGGGAGTCGCACCTCTGAAAGAAAGTCTCGCCGCTGCTTTGGTAGAATTATCGGCATGGCAGGATGATATGGCGCTTTTAGACCCTTTCTGTGGTTCGGGAACCATTGTCATCGAAGCGACGTTAAAAGCTTTAAATATTGCCCCCGGTTTATCTCGTTCCCAGTTCGGATTTCAGAAATGGCCAGACTATCAACCGGATTTATGGCAATCTTTGCTTCAGGAAGCTAAAGAAAAACAAAAATCTCAGCTAAATGCGCCAATTTATGCTAGTGATGCCGATTATGAGGTTCTACATCAGGCCGAGGATAACGCCTATTTTTGTCAGGTGCAGGACTATATTAATTTTAGCTTGCAAAGCATCACCGACTTAGAACCGGCGAGCGATCGAGGGATTATTCTCTGTAATCCCCCTTACGGCAAAAGATTGGGTAATACCGAAGAATTAGGGGCCCTATATAAATCCTTCGGTGATGTCTTAAAACAGAGGTTTAAGGGTTGGACAGCCTATATTTTATCGGGAAACAAAGAACTGACTAAACAAATCGGTCTGCGTTCTTCCCGTCGCACTCCCTTGTATAACGGTTCTCTGCCCTGTACCCTCTTAAAATATGAGTTGTATTAAGCTAAGACGCATTTAAGCCGCTTATTCTTAGATTAGCCGAATCTCCCCCGCCCCCCCTGCCCCCCGACATCGGGGGGGTTGCCTCTTGCAAGAGTGCCTCTTGCCTCATCTCAACCAGCAATTTAAATTCGCAGGCAGTTTGACTACATCAAAACCTTGAGACTGTCAAGAGCTAAATGAACATTTTGACGAACTGAGGCAGCAGAAGTGTGTAGATCCAGACGTTCAGCATCGGTCAAACGCACTTCCAGAATACTTTCCACACCCCGACATCCTAAGCGACAGGGAACCCCCAGATAAACATCCTGTAAACCGTATTCACCCTTGAGATAGGCTGCCGCCGGCAGTAAACGGGATTGATTTCTCAATATCGTCTCGACCATGGTACAGGCAGAGGAAGCAGGGGCGTAATAAGCGCCGCCAGTTTGCAGTAATTTGACGATTTCAGCCCCACCGTTGCGAGTTCTCTCCACTAGACGATTAATTGTTATCTCGTCCATTAATTCGGTAATTGGCACACCACTGACGGTACAGTAACGGGGTAGGGGTAACATTAAATCACCGTGACCACCCAAAACCATAGCATGAACGTCGGCGGTACTAACCCCCAATTCCATGGCGATAAAGGTTTGTAAACGGGAAGAATCGAGGACCCCTGCCATTCCCATCACTCTTTGGGGGGGTAAACCGGTTGCTTGCCAGACTAGATAGGTCATCACATCAAGGGGATTAGTGATGACGATAAAAATGGCTTCCGGAGAATACTGGAGGCATTTAGTGGCGGCCTCGACGACAATTTTAGCATTGACATTCATGAGATCATCGCGACTCATGCCCGGTTTTCTGGCTAATCCGGCCGTAATCACGACAATATCCGAGCCTGCCGTGTCTTCGTAGTTATTAGTGCCAATAATCTCGCTGTCGTGCAGTTCTATGCCCTGAGCTTCCATCAAATCTAGGGCAATACCCTGGGGCAAACCATTGACGATATCGAGGAGAACCACATCGGCGAGGTTTTTTTCGGCGATGCGTTGGGCCAGGGTGCGTCCGACGTTACCAGCACCAATAACCGAGACTCGGGGCGATTGACAGGGGATGGGTGTATCGTAGAAGTCAACCATGGTTTATGGATGAGGCAATATCCTCATCAGGCGGGTTCCAGTTGTTCGAGCTTTAGCCACACACTGGGGGTAGGAACGTAGAATTTAACCAAAGCGTAATCATCTTTTACATCCAAGACTTCTGCTGTCGAGTTGAACATATAACTAGGTAAACGGCGATCGCTGGCTAAGGCTTCGAGGCTATTTTCTAGGTTTCCCGTCACCACGCGGACTAAAGCTCCTTTCTTAATTGTAGCTGCCATGTCTTTCTCGTTGAATTTGCTTGGGGGTTTCTTCTATAAATTGTTACATATTCCGGCGGGCCTCTGACAAGAGAGTGTGGGGTGTGGGGTGTGGGGTGTGGGGTGTGGGAATGATGAATTATGAATTATGAATTGGGGAGTGGGGAGAATAAATAAAAGCTGTCTCCTGAATACTGTCTCCTGTCTCGGAGTCTCCTCTCTCCTAACCCCACCGACAAACTTTTTCAGTAAACCCTAATTAAAACTCAACCATTTGACCATAACCTAAGAGAGTTTGTAGGGTGGCGAGGCGATTTTCCCAGACTTGTATTTGATAGACAGATAAATCTTTTTGTCTGGACATCACAGATTTAAATTGATAGCTAAATCGCTTTAAGGCATTTTGAGTTAAAGTAAAATTGCGAGGGCTGGGATTATTAGCCAATTGTTCTAATAGATTAGCCATTTCGTCCACTTCTTGCCCCCAAGTTTTTAAGGTTCGCTCCTCCATTGCCCATAGATTATTCACTATTAAAAATATCCACTCTTGACGCAGGGAATTAAACCTCGCCGCCGCCGTTTTGAAGGGTTGACGGTGGGGTAAAGGTTCGGTTTTTTTCGTAATTATCGATCCCTGAATGCGATTAAGAATTGTTTGCAGGTTGGTACTGAGGTTTTCTGTGGCAAAAAGAGCGAATCCCGAAGTGGGAAGATTACGAATAAATTGTAGTTGATCGATGGTGACTTGATCGGGTACTTTTAACAGACGGATACCGGGTATAATCAGAGCATTTCCCGCAATTTGGCGATCAAATAAAGACTGGGTTTTCTCTTCTAAAGTCCCCGTATCAAGAGCATAAGTCATTAAAAATATCAGATCTATCCATTGATTTTGTCCCCATTCTTCCCAGTTTTGTTGAATCCGATATAATCGTTCTTTTTGTTCTAGGGGAAACACCGCCGCCGACATTTTTAAGTGGGGGCGAATCTGTTTTAAGCGAGTAGAAACCTGCGAGACAAAAGTATCAACCTGACGGATTTTAAAGCTAGTCCATTGTTCCCATAAAGCACCCCCAGTATTTAAAGTAATGGGATCAACTCCCGTCATTTGTTTAAATAACCAACGGCCAGATTTACCATAACCGTAGGTTTGATTATAATCTTGATTCTGGAAGGGATAGCGAATATAATCTAACTGCAAGCCATCCACATCATAATTCCTGACAATTTCCTCGTAAAGAGATAAAAGATAGTTCTGTACTTCGGGATTAGCAGGATCAAAAAAGGCCTTTTTCATGCCTTGACTGTAATCAAAAGAACCACCACTTTTATTAGTTGCCCCCCAATCGGGATTACGGGATAAAACTGGACCAAGATAATCTAAAGGTTGCTCTAATACCTTATTATGAGCTTGATTAGCCGCCGCAAAAACCCACACCCAGGCGTGGATTTCCATATTGCGTTCATGGGCTAATTTAACGGCAACTTTTAGGGGATCCCAACCTCTGGTTAAAGGGTTTTGTTCGGGGGCAACTTGACTGGGATAAATAGTATAACTGGCATTAACTGTCTCGAAAAAGACCACATTAATACCCGCCGCCGCCATGCGATCGAATACTTTAGCTAAATCCTCCTCATTTTTAGCTTCTACGATCGTGCCTCGATCTAACCACATTGCCCGTATTTCTGGTTGGGCAAATTGTCGATTAGTGGGATAATGATCCCAAAGATTTCGCCGCGCTTGTAGCCAAAATTCTCGCGCTTGGGTATAGTCCCCTTGGGCGATTAAATTCTGAAAATTATTTAAGGCTCCTTGGGCATTTTCTAGGGCTAAACGGAATCGTCTGGCTGTATCTGAGGTGGGGGAATTTTTCCCAAGATTATGAAATGCTTGTGCTAGGGATTTATCAGTATTGGATATATTACTATTACTGGCCTCTAAAGCTAAGAGAGTCGCCCCATAACGTCCGATTAATCCCTGCAATTCCGCCGTCATCTGGCTAATTTGTTGGGGAGTTAGACTTGCTCTGGGGGGAATTGCCTCGGTATTCGCACTTAATCTCCCCATTTCATTACCTGAAGTTTCCGCAGTCGGGGGTAGAGGGCGACGGGGAGCGGTCGCAACGCGCTCGCTACGCGAGATCGCCGTTGGTGTATTATTAATATTATTAACTATTGTTGATTGTCCTTGACAATAGGGCGCAATTGTGTTAATAGAAGAACTGCGATTAATGCCGTAGCGTTGCAGGGCGGTTTCTAGCCAAGCGCTATCGAGGGCGAGATTAGCGACGGCATCGCTGCCCCAGCGCCAACCGAGAAAGATCGAGTTATTATTGAGGACAACGGCGGGGGGATTGTTGCGCGCCCCCCAAACGGCGACGGTTTGGCTATTAACTCCCGTGGGGATAACCACACCACCGAGGAGACTGCTGGCTAAAGGTTTTTGGTTTTTCAGTTCACCTAAATTAGTCGGCCGCAGGGTGTAAGCTTGGGAGTGGGGATAGGCCCAGTAGGCCCCAAACAGCGATCGCAGTTGCTCGCGCACGGCGGGTTCCGAAAGATTTCCCGCCGGACCGGTGACGATAATTTTACCACCGCGATTCAGCCAACGGCTCAAGACATCAGCTTGTAAACCGGAAATAGTCTCGACGTTGGGGATGATCAGCACCTTAATTTTATTTAAATCCGTGTCGCTTTGCCACTGATTACTCTGGAGAATGCAGTAATTAACCCCGACATTTTGCAAACGTTCGGTTATATCTGTCCATTGATTGGCATTTTCTTGACTTTTTAACACTGCCACCGGTGTCGCTAAAACTGGGATCGGCAGCAAGACACCCACACAGGACAAAAGACAGGCAATTAGGGGCTTTTTAAACAGATGATCAAGATGGAAGGACGATCCCAGCACGTTTTTTTCTCTTAATTTTTTTTGGTTAACTCCTCCTGATCTTACCCAACTTAGCCAAAAAATAGTATCTTTGGGAACAAAAATTGCGCCTTAGTCGTCGGCAAGGCGGATTTTAGGGTATTAGTTGAATTTCCCCACTTCCCCACTTCCCCATTCATAATTCATAATTCATAATTCATAATTCATAATTCCCATCTCCCCATCCCCCCATTCCCCCACTTCCCCATTCCCCCATTCATAATTCATCATTCATAATTCATAATTCCCATCTCCCTATAACTGTAAGGACAATTGCCGAAAGTGATCGCCGCGATGTTCAAAACTTTGGTATTGGTCAAAACTAGCACAAGCGGGCGATAATAACACCACTTTAGCCTCTTTTGCTGCTGCTAGTTCGGCCGCGCGTTGAACGGCATTATCCATTGTTTCCACACACTCATAATCGTGATAACCTGCCGATGCTAAACGATGGGCAAAATCGGCGGCAGCGTCACCAATAAGCAGCACAGTGGCGACTTTTGCCTTAATTTCAGCGATCCAAGCCCGATCATCCCCGGCTTTCGCTTCTCCCCCCGCGATTAAAATCGCCGGACCCCGGACTGATTGTAAGCCCACGGCGGCGGCATCGTAGTTAGTTGCTTTACTATCATTAATAAAGTCTACACCTTTATAGGTACAAATATACTCTAAGCGATGGGCAACCCCGGGGAAAGTGGCGATTGCTTCGGTAATGGCTTTTTTCTCGATTCCCGCCAATCTAGCGGCGGCCACAGCCATAAGCAAATTCTGCTGATTGTGACTGCCCACCATTTTCAGCAGATTAACCGGGGCAATTAATTCCCCAAAAGCCACGATCCAGTTATCTTGCAGATAAACACCACGACTAGGATCGCCCAAAAGTGCCTCTTTGCCCTGCACAGAAGTCCAATAAGCTTGTTGCCATTGACTAACACCGATTTGACGCAGATAGGGATCATCCCCGTTGAGGATTTGGCGATCGCTTCTTTGCAGTAAAGAGGCTTTAATCCGATAATAATTTTCCAGGGTTTGATGACGATTGAGGTGATCGGGGGTAAAAGTTGTCCAGATGCCGATTTTCGGCGATAAATCCCGACTGGACTCGATCTGATAACTACTAATCTCCGCAATAATCCAATCGTATTTATCAGCTTTTAAAGCCAATTCACAGGCAGCATAGCCGATATTACCGCAGGAAGGGGCATTTAACCCCGCTTTTTGAAAAATAGCGGCACAGAGGGCGGTGGTGGTGGTTTTGCCGTTAGTTCCCGTAATCCCCAACCAGGGGGAAGATTGCAGATAACGCCAAGCTAATTCTAATTCTCCGATCGTATCGATGCCTTTTTCTCTGGCAGTAATTAAAATCGGGGCATCCCAAGGCACGCCGGGGCTAACCACGATAAGATTGGGCAAGTCCGAAGCCTCTAGACTGAGATTTTGACCAAGATTGACCATAATTCCTTCCCTTTCCAGATTGGTTTTGGTCTCTTGTAAACCGGGAGCATCAGAGCGATCGCTTAATGTCACCTGCCAACCATCCCGTTTTAAGCACCTTGCCGCCGCTATTCCCGATCTTCCCAATCCAATAATCGCCGCTTTCGCCATCTTGTTGCAACTCTACTCAAGGGTCAATTTTTAGCAATCTCTATCCTACTGTGGATTAGGTCGAGTAATAACTAGGGTTTGCGGCAAAAAGTTTTTCGGTGGGGGCAGGGTGTGGGGTGTAGGGTGTGGGGTGTAGGGTGTAGGGTGTAGGGTGTAGGGTGTAGGGTTTTAGCGATTTTGAGCGGGTCAATTACCTAATTTTCAGGGAAAAAGTACCTGAATTTTCCACCCGATCACTCCTAGATAGGGGCTGCTGAAAAAGTTTTTCGTGGGGGCAGGGTGTGGCCCCCCCAACCCCCCCGACATCGGGGGGGTGGGGTGTGGGGTGTGGGGTTTTACCCATTTTCAGGTGGTCAATTACCTAATTTTCAGGGAAAAAATCCCTAAATTTTCCCCCCAATCACTCCAATGGTAGGCACTTTTTCAGGGAAAAAAAGTCTAAAAGCCTTATCCAACAAGGTTTTTAGATTTATTCAGCAAACCCTAGATATGGTACTTTTTGGAAACGAAAAAGTCTAAAAGTTTTACCCAACAAGGTTTTTAGATTTATTGAGCAAACCCTAAATAAGTAGTCGTGCAAAATTAATTTCCTAGTCGAGACAGGAGACGGGAGACGGGAGACGGGAGACGGGAGACGGGAGACAGCTATTAGGGATCGGATTTGAGTTTTCAGTTCACTGTTTCCTCACACCAGAAGTCTGACGGAGTAGTGGCTTAGATGTGTAATTAATTTTGTTAGGTACTTATCTTCCAAGAAAACAAAATTCTCTCGCTTACGTCTAGATCGATAAAATAAATGCAAGTACAATCTCTATAACAACGCTCCCTATTTATGAATCTAAAATCATCCTTAAAATTTACCCTACTGTTTTCACTTCTGGGGGGTTGTCTCCTGACGACACCCAGTCAAGCAACTCTCTTTGAACAACGAGAAGTTAATCAAGAGGATTTTATCGCTATTGCCCGACCCTACGGTAACGGTAAATACGATTTACTGATTTTGCAACAAATCCCCGGTAAACGCCAATGTTGGGCGGTAAATGGCAGAGAACCGACCATTGTTCAGCCTCTTCTCCTCGATTTCGATTTTACCGGCAGTTGTGAACGGGCCACCGACAGTAACGGTTATTCCCTTCGCATTCAGGGCAAAGATTACGGTTTAGAATACCTGCTGCGTATCGTACAACGCAACGGGGAATTAGTCCTCGTGGGAACCCCCCGCAATCCCAGACAATCGGAGGTAATCATTGGACGGACAAAAGGTTTAGGGACCGGTTTAATCCAAATTTATCTCATCGATGGCTGGCGCTTTACTAAACGCAGTCTAGCCGGTCAAAATCTCAGTCATATCTATCTAACTGCTGATAGTCCCAGTTTCAATCCTCCCCCGGAATTACTCGCGGGTAATAGTTATTCCCTCCCCAGAGAATCCGTCAAAGCAGAAACACCGGTTAATCCTTCTGCTAATCCCGAAGTGCGAGAATATACCTTTACGGCTGCAGAAACAGCAGTAGAGAGCAATCCTCAGCCAGCGGTCAATAATCCAGCACCAGAACCAAATTTAACGCCACCGTCCCCAGTTACCCCTAATTTGCCCCCCCTAACTCCTCCCAATTCTCAAAATAGTAATGCAATTGTACCACCACCACCACCGCGCAACCTAGGCAATCAGAGAAGTTTATCAGACGTAATCACTTTTAATCGAGCCGCCGCTAATCCCAGTAGTGCTAACATGAGCAATAGTGGCCGCAAAGGTTTTAAAGTAGTAATCGAAGCTAAAAACGAGAGCGATCGCACCAAAGTTCGTTCTCTCTATCCCGACGCTTTCCCCACTTCCCACCAAGGTCGTCGCGTCTGGCAAATAGGCGCGTTTAGCAGTCGTGATAAGGCTGAAAACGCTTTACAAAGTCTTGCCCCCCTGCGCGGATCGATCGTACCATTTTAGGGAACGCTGGAACTGCGGAACGGGCAACAGAGAGTCGATAGGGGAAATGGGGAAATGGGGAAATGGGGTGATGGGGTAATGGGGACTTTCAACTAATACCCCAAAACCCTAAAACCCCAACTCTCAACTCCGGCCTCCTGACGACCGACTCCTAGAGTAACTGATAACTGATAACTGATAACTGAAAACATGGAAATATCGGAACTAAAAAAAGGTATCGAGATAGTAGGATTGCGCCTGGGTAAAACCCAGGACTATCTTTGACTTACCCACTTTAAGGGCGAAAATTAAAGACTTAGAACAGGTGGCAGCCGTCCCCACTTTTTGGGATAACCCAGATACTGCTCAAAAAACCCTGCAAGAACTAAATGAATGTAAATCTTCTTTAGAAACCTATCAGGGTTGGTGTGAACAATTAGAAGATACTAAGGCAATTATCGAGTTATTAGAATTAGAATCCGATCGAACTTTACTAGAAGAAGCGACGGACAATTTAACCCATTTACAGCATGACCTCGATCGCTGGGAATTGCAACAGCTTTTAAATGGTCCCTACGACGCAAAAGGAGCAGTTTTAACGATTAATGCGGGGGCCGGGGGAACCGATGCCCAAGATTGGACAGAAATGCTCCTGAGAATGTATTCTCGCTGGGCCGAGAAACAGGGTTATAAAGTCACTTTAGCGGAAATATCAGAAGGAGATGAAGCGGGAATTAAATCGGTGACAATTGAGATTGCCGGAACTTATGCTTACGGTTATCTGAAAGGAGAAAAAGGCACCCATCGGTTAGTCAGAATTTCCCCTTTTAATGCTAATGGTAAACGTCAAACCAGTTTCGCCGGGGTGGAAGTGATGCCAATTTTGGGCGATGATGCGGTGAGGGTAGAAATTCCCGATAAAGATTTAGAAATTACCACCACTAGATCCGGGGGAAAAGGTGGACAAAATGTTAATAAAGTGGAAACTGCCGTGCGTGTAGTTCATCTTCCCACAGGTATCGCTGTGCGTTGTACCCAAGAGCGATCGCAACTACAAAATAAAGAAAAAGCCCTAGCTTTATTAAAAGCGAAATTGTTAATTATTGCTCGGGAACAACAGGCTCAAGCGATCGCCGAAATTCGCGGAGATATGGTGGAGGCCGCTTGGGGCAATCAAATCCGTAACTATGTTTTTCATCCCTATCAATTAGTTAAGGATCTGCGTAGTAATGTGGAAACCACCGATGTTAGCGGGGTAATGAATGGGGATTTAGATAGCTTTATTGAAGCCTATTTACGTTTGGGGGGGAACAGTGCGGGTTATACTGATTCCTAAGATGAGAGCAGCTCTATTTTCTTGCAAATTCTGTTCTTATTGGCTTGTTAAGCTATTTGTCCTCTACTAAGAAGAAAAATCAATGGTTATTATCGAGATTACCAATGTGGAAGAAATATTAAGCGCAAAAATTGGCTCTTTCGCCGCTAAAATCGTCCAAGCTCTAGCAGATGATGAAGGGAAAGTGGAAGAGGTTCTCATCAAAGAATTACAGGCTAATTTTCAGGAAAGGGGGATTAAAGCTAATCTGTTTAGCGTCACTGGGTTAGATATGCTCGGCAATGGCAGGCTAGAAGTTAACGTTAATGTTCGTTCTGCTAATATGATGTCCTAAGATAAAATCGCCAATGGTTGGGTTTAACTATGTTTAACCCAACCTTATTTTGGTAGTTACCGTCAAAAGCAATGGCAGCGAAGAGCGAGGTTATAATAAACCCACAAAATGTAATGGTCCTTGACCAGTAATTAATTCGATAATAATTGCCAGAAAACCGATCATCGCTAATCGACCATTCCACACCTCAGCTGCCGTGGTCATTCCCCATTCCCAACGCTCCTGGGGATACATTTTCATATTCGCCTTCGGACGGGTAATTTGCTCGAAAGTAGTGGGGTTTTCCTCTAGGGATTTGACCACTAACTGGGAGAGAGATTCGATAAACATCGGGTGAGTGTTAAGAGCCGGTACTCGCTGAAAATGTTCAATTCCCGCTTCTTCCGCCACTTCTCGGTACTCTATATCGATTTCTTGCAGAGTTTCGATGTGTTCCGAGACAAAGCTAATCGGAACGACCAATAAATGCTTAATTCCCTGCTCTCCCAACCCTTTTAGAGCATCTTCAGTATAGGGTTTTAGCCATTCTACCGGACCAACGCGACTTTGATAGGCTAAAGTGTACTGATTGGGTCGGTTTAGTGTACGCATGATCGCCCTAGTGCATTCTTCAATTTGCCTTTGATAGGGATCTCCCGCTTCCTCCACATAACTTTGGGGGACACCATGGGCGCTAAAAAAGATATGTACTTGGTCAGGATTAGGACACTGCTCTAATTCTCGCGCAATCAGATCCGCCATAGCACTCAGATAAGTGGGATGATCGTACCAAGAGGGGATGAGAGTATATTCCGTCAAACGCAGATAGGGATCCTGCTGCCACATTTCCTCCAGTACACGAAAACTGGAACCACTGGTGCTGATGGAAAATTGGGGATAAAGAGGAAGAATAACTAATTTTTTGATATGATCCCGTTTAATCCGCTCGATCGCTTCTTCGGTGAAGGGATTCCAGTAACGCATCCCGATATAAACGCTCACCTCGCGGCCCATTTCCGCGAGACGTTGTTGCAGTGCCGTGGCCTGTGCTTCCGTAATCTTGAGTAAAGGGGAGCCACCACCAATCTGACGGTAATTCTCTTGGGATTTACTCGCTCTTAGCGTCGATATTAACCAAGCTAACGGTTTTTGTAATCCTTTGATCGGTAAACGGATGATCTCTGGGTCAGAAAAAAGGTTAAATAGAAAAGGACGCACATCCTCTAACCGCTCCGGCCCACCCAAATTTAATAATAGAACCCCAACGCGACCCATAGTGTTAACAGATAATTTTTAAATTTTCAGATTCTTTACCAAGTTTAACAATATATCGGTGGAACCGTTAAAACAAATTACAGACAATATAGAACTTAATCAAATCTTGGAGGTTGATCTTGGCTACAATTTTACGTCCCCTCAGTTATCAATATCAATGGCTTTACGATGGTATCTCCCGTCTGGCTGCCCTAGCGGTGGGTGGGGAGCCTCGTTTTCGGCAATTGGCCCTAGAAGATTTAAAAATCGCTAAAAATGACCCTATCCTGGATCTCTGTTGTGGTGCGGGTCAAACCACCCGTTATTTAGTCCTCCTATCCGATCGCTGTACTGGTTTAGATGTCTCTCCCCGGGCCCTGGAGCGAGCTAGTTTAGCGGTGCCGCAAGGGCATTATGTGGAGGGATTAGCCGAAAAAATGCCCTTTAGTGCCGGAGAATTCGCCTTTGTTCATACTAGCGCCGCTCTCCACGAAATGGAGCCGGAGCAGTTAGAGGAAATCCTTAAAGAAGTGTATCGAGTTCTCAGACCGGGGGGAATTTTTGCCCTCGTGGATTTTCATCGACCCACTAACCCGCTTTTTTGGCCCTCTTTGGCCCTATTTTTGCAATTATTTGAAACCCATACCGCTTGGCAGTTTATCGATAGGGACCTGATCCAATCTTTACAGGCGATCGGTTTTCGTGATTGTCAACAAAAATTATACGCTGGTGGTAGTTTACAGGTGATTCAAGCGGCCAAGTGAAGGGATGGATCTGGCATTATTTTCAGGGGCAGTCGGTCATTTATACTTAATAAGGCAACGGTTTTTTAATCAAGCTGAGTTTGATCGACTCAGTGCCAGTTACTTTTGAGAAGTTAATGACTAGAGCAAAAATTCTACAACCCGATTTAATTTTAGGGGATACGATTCTCGGTCTCACTCTGGAGATTTTGAGTCAGCATCAGATTAAGGGATTGATTCTCGATGTGGACGATACCCTTGTTCCCCTTCAGGAAACCACGGTTTCTGACGATTTACAGCGTTGGGTCGATTCCTTGCGTCTTTATCTACCGATTTGGTTGGTCAGCAATAATCTCAGTGAAAATCGGATCGGTGCGATCGCTGATAATTTACAACTTCCCTACCTTCTCGGTGCGGTGAAACCATCTCGACGCAAACTCCGGCAAGCGATGGCAGCCATGGGACTCCCCCCCCAACAAATTGCCATGGTTGGCGATCGCTTGTTTACCGATGTTTTAGCGGGAAATCGTCTGGGAATGTTTACCATTCTGGTGAAACCAATGGTAAATCCCTTGACTGGGGGGCAAGCTTATCCAATCCACGATTTTGAGGTGTGGATATCACAAATTCTCGGCGTTTCCCTGCATCCGCAGCATTACTTCATAAAACCTGACCAATCCTCACAAAAGTAAATATTAAAAAATACTTAAGTATAGAGGAAAATAGCGAAAAGTAGGAAATACTATAGGCAATTTGAAATGAGGTCAGCCCAGATAAAGACCTTAAATATAAGAAAGTGAATAGATAAGACCTCTTGTAAAAATCAAAAATTGTTGTTAGGGTTGGGAGTCAGTAGCCAGTAGTCAGTCCTCAGTCCCAATGAAAAAATTGTCACCCCCACAGATGAAAGAGGTTTCTTTCCCCACACCCTCTTTCAAGTCAGTAGTTAGGAGAATTAAGAATGAATAATAATCAGTTAAATGGTCTAATTATAGACTTTATGCCATTTAATCCTTATTTCTGCCGTTTTTGAACTCTGAAAAATTAATTATGCAAGAGGTTTATAAAAGAAGATGAGTTTCTAATCAGTTGCTGTCACCTGATCTAGGCTTAAAAATCTTGACCATTTCCCTGTTTATCTGCCTCCACATCTGCAGCTATTCTGAACCATTTAACACCTTTTCTGCCCTGGGTCTTCTCCTTGGCAAAATTAATCAAGTTTTTGCCATCCTCAACCGGAAAATTTAATTTAATTGTCTGGGTAATCAGTGCAGTTATTGAAGAATTTTTCCCAACCAATTAAGCAATCAACCTACTTCCTTCAGGGAACCTAGGGAAAAGATTATGCACAAAAATGATAGGATCGATCGATACCTAGCTGCCGTTAATCGCCCTCGATGAGACCTTTACGCCAACTTTACCGCTATTTAAGTTTATTTTGCCTCTGTCTTCTTCTGATCGTGGGCTGTCAGTCCACTAATTCCAATTTACCCCGGGGGGATAGCGATCGCCTGATGATTGGGACAACCCTAAAACCACGCTCGCTCGATCCGGCCGATAGTTATGAGTTAGCGGGACTTTTTATTATTTATAATCTCGGTGAAACTCTCTACACCTACGCCGAAGGAACCACTAATTTAAAGCCTCTCCTCGCCACGGAATTGCCCCAAATTAGCCCCGATGGTTTGACTTATACTATCCCAATACGTCGAGGAGTTATTTTTCATGATGGCACGGTTTTTAACGCAGAGGCGATGAAGTTTTCCCTAGAAAGATTTATCAAAAATGGTGGTGAACCTTCCTTTCTTCTCCGGGATACAATTGATAAAATCACCGTTACCAAAGAAGACGAAATTACTATTAAACTAACCAGACCTTTTGCCGCATTTCCCGCTCTTTTAGCTTATCCCGGAGCCTGTGCGGTTTCACCCAAATTTTATCAAATTGGCGAGGGTAAATTTAAACCCGAAGAATTTATCGGCACAGGACATTATCGATTAAAAGCAGTTACCAGCGATTCTTTTAGTTTAGAAGCCTTCGATCGCTATTGGGGAGAACCGGCCAAAAATAAGGGAGTTAATGTGCAAATTTATCTCTCGAATCCTGCCAATTTGTTTAACGGTTTTCAGACAGGTGCGGTGGATATTGCCTATCAATCTTTACTGGCTCCTCAAGTGAAAAAATTACGCACAGAAGCAGCCCAGGGAAAATGGCAAGCCATCGAATCTTCTGGGGCAGCAATTAACTTTATGAGCGTCAATCTCAAAAGTGAACCCACCCATAATATTTTAGTGCGACAAGCCATTGCTTCTCTTGTTGATCGAGATTTACTTAATGATCGCATTTTACAAGGTCAAGGCATCCCTCTTTTTAGTCTCATTCCTACTACTTTTTCCGAGTCACAACCAGTGTTTAAAGAGCGTTATGGCAATCATAATATAGAGCAAGCCAAACAATTACTAAAAGCGGCTGGTTATAGTCCGGAAAAACCCGCAATTGTAGAAGTTTGGCACTCCTCCGGATCGATCACTTCCAGCACTGTGGCGGCAGTGTTGAAAGCCCTATCAAAACGGGATTTAGATAATAGGATTCAATTTGAACCCAATAGTATCCTAGGAGCGGCATTTTTCCGTAATATTAGCCGGGGACTTTATACCACTGCTCTATCTAATTGGTATCCAGATTTTTTGGATGCAGATAACTATATTTATCCCTTTTTAGATTGTGCTAAAGGTTCCCCAGAAACGGGATGCGAAGAAGGCGGCTCGCAAAGTCAAGGCTCATTTTTTTACAGTCAAGAAATGAATCAATTAATCGCCCAATCCCGTCAGGAAAGTAACCCAGCTAAAAGAAAGCAAATTTTTGGCAAAATTCAAGAAATTCTCGCCGATGAAGTTCCCTATATTCCCCTTTGGCAAACCAAGGAATACGCTTTTGCTCGCCATGGCATCAGGGGAGTTATCATCAATCCCAGTCAAACTTTTCCCTTCTGGACAATTGCCAAAAAATCCTGATAATTAATTATTAGGAGTCAGCCTTGAATCAGTTATCAGTTATCAGTTATCAGATGTGAGTTTTCAGTTCACTGATTACTGTTTACTGTTCACTGACAAAACTCCCCACTTCCTTCTCCCTTCCATCTCTTCCATTCTCCATTTTGCTATGAAACTAACAGCAATGTCCTTTAATGTTCGCTACGATAAACCCGATCCCGATGAGCGTAATTGGCGAGTAAGAAGGGAAGCAGTAGCGGCTTTAATTGCTCACTATTCTCCTGATATAATTGGTACTCAGGAGGCTCGCGCTAATCAATTATTGGATCTACACCGTTTATTGCCAAAATACCAAAGTCTAGGCAGCGATCGCAGGGGGACAGGATTAGATGAACATTGTGCAATTTTATATCAACCAAGTCGGTTAAAATGTTTAGAAATATACGAATTTTGGCTATCAGAAACCCCCGATATTATTGGCAGTATTACCGAAGCTTGGGGTAATCCTTATCCCCGCATGGTAACGGGGGCTAAATTTCGCACTCTTGAGGGGCAAACTTTGCAGTTTTATAACACCCATCTCGATTACTATAGCGACAAAGCTAAGGACTTAGGTGCTAAGTGCATACAGGAGCATTTTTGTCAACTAGATTTAACAGAAGATTACCTATTTTTAACGGGGGATTTTAATGTTAATTCTCAGCAATTACCCCGTCAGATTTTAACTCAACCTCTCCAGTCAGACATTAAATTAAAGGACGCTTTAGCAGATTGGGAATTAGCAGAACAAATGAGCTTTAATAATTACACTGATACTCCTTATTTAGCCATCGATACCATTTATTATGATAGCCGTTTACAGTTAGATTGGGCAAAAGTTGATCGTTCCCGTTGGCTGAATCTTATTCCTTCCGATCATTATCCCGTAATTGCTGCTTTTACCTTGCCCTAAAAATAGATTATTTTTGTATTTAGCAAATATATAGAGGGGGAAAGCTGCAGCAGACTTTGGTAATTCAATAGTTAAATTTCTTAAGTGTTTTAAACAGGAAAAAACTTAACCAGTGGTATTTTTATGACGACTTTACTAGGAATTATCCCGACTTTTGTGGGGAGAACTGGGTTAAATTTGCTTCAAACTGGCAGTTTTGTACTAGGGAGTTTTAGCTTAACTATAAAGGTTATTTTTGGGCGTTGTCAGATCAGAATATGAAAGATGCAATGCAATCCCTGCTATCAAAGTAATTTCAGTTGCAAGCTGATTCGGATCATCTTTCAATTTGACAACGCCAAATAATTGGGTATTGGTGACAGATGATACTGATTTTAATTATGTAGATGGACTGATTTTAGAACGTTGGTAAGGAGCGCATCACCTACAAAAACAGCCTACAATATTACTAGGCGATCGAATATTCCCCGAAATTCAGATGAGTCAATCCCCCGTCACTATCACCTATTCCCTAGAAACTGTTCTAACAAGAATCGAAGGCAAGTTAGACTCTTTACAGAAAGATGTCACCGATCTAAAAGTAGATATGGCCGAGGTGAAAACCGAACTCAAAAGTATTGATAGGCGATTGGAAAAAGTAGAGGGAACACAGAACGCTTTAATTAAGGATGTATCCGACCTTAAGGGAGCAAAATCGTTGATTATTCCCGTGGTAGTAGCAGTATTAACCAGTATTCTGACTCTGCTGGTGCGATCGATCCCTAATCCTTAAAAGTTTCTCCGTTTGTATAGTAAATTCGTAGGTCGGGTTGAGGCAACGAAACCCGACCTAAATCCTCGGTGGTTGGGTTTCACTCTGTTCAACCTAACCTACAGCTTAAAAGCTTCCCCCCCCTTGCCCCCCCCGACATCGGGGGGGTTAGGGTAGGTTGATTCATGAATCAACCTACGGCAAATTATCCCTCGTTCCGACGACCTTTAACCCCCAGTAAACCCAATCCGAACAGGGACAACGCCGCGATCGCACCAGGTTCGGGAGTGGCGACCGAGGGGGGTATGTCGGCTGTGTTGATCTGGAAATTGGGGGCCATGGAACCAGACGTGAAAGTAGAGCCACCGTTAGTACTAAATCTCTGCAATCCCGTTTCTCCTGTTCCGGATACTACTGGCATTGGCGATAGCGTCGCGATGCCCGTCGGGGTTATACTCGGCTCATTGACGCGCCAGCTGAAAGCTCCATTGGTAGTGGTAACGTATAACCAGTATTTCGTACTGGCGGCAAACGTGAAGGGGCTAGTGGGAGTGAAGGTGTAGTTAAAGTTTCCCGCTCCTTGAGGGGTGGGATTGGTGAAATTGGCGAGGACGGTACTGCCCGGATTGCTACCCCCGACATCATTGCGGATCTGGACGAGGGGAATGTCTCCGGTTTCGTAGTCCCCGAGTGGCAGGATCACGTTGCCGAGGCTGTAATTGTCACCCGCGGGCAGGTCAAAGGGGATCGCTACTACCATGTTGCTACTGCTGATCCCAGACGGAATATTATCATTGGTTTGCGGTAGATTCCCGATGATAACCGCCGCGCGGACAGGGTTTACCCCCCCATTAGTACAAGAGAACTACTAATGCCCGCCAACACAAAAGACATAGATGAGGTTTTCATGATTTCTAAAAAAGTTCAGAAAGATTGCCTTAATTCTATAGCAGCCGTCTCTTCTGTTCAATCATTGATTAGATTTTGTCATCATTTACCGTCTGGTATGATATTTAATTCTATAGGGTGTTGACAAAAGGGCTAGAAAGTGGTAAGCAACATCGGGCAACTTACCCCCTCCTGCCCCCCCGACATCGGGGGGGTTAGTAAATTCGTAGGTCGGGTTGAGGCAACGAAACCCGACATAAATCCTCGGTTGTTGGGTTTCACTATCGTTCAACCCAACCTTGTATATTGAGAGAGGTGGTAGACCGTCCCAACCTTGGTCGGAAAAGACCGCTTCGTAGCAAGGGTCACCACCATAATCTCCCTGACAAAACTCGAACAGTCGCCGGGGTCGTGGCGAAAACAATCAA
>NZ_JBHFLL010000303.1:0-12162 GCF_041928595.1 Microcystis sp. BLCC-F209 | reverse complement strand
AATAGGCTTTTCGAGGGTAATTCTTGTTTTAATTCTCCATGTACGCAGTCTTTAAAAGCCTCTATTTCGTTCCAAGACACGATTAAGAGTGGCTTTTAGGCTAAGTATAATTACTTATCGCGTAAGTGAGATGCTCCCTATGAGCCGCTCGATTGCGACTTCTCTTTAGATTAACAAGATCACCTTTTAAAGCACTAATTTTACCGGTTTTTTCTAACTTTTTTTCGATTTTTTCTAATGTTGCTAAACCAATAACCATAATCAACATTTTTCTAAAAGCTTCATATTGAAAGTTAGAGTTAGGCTTAATAATCTCGTCTTTGATGAATTTTTGGTTAGCTGGGGACTTTAAGCATCGTTTAGCACATCTTAAAACTATATCATCCATAGTTTCCTCGATCCAGCCACATAATTCTATAAGAGCTAGTTTAGAATAAAAAATCTTTTGATCATCACTTGTAGAGTCATTATAGAGTTTATCAAGCCTGTTTAGCGTCTTGAATAAATAACTTTTAGTAATCATTACCAGTAGATGAAAAAATTTTGATAGATGTATTAATCCTCTCTAAAGCCTTATCTTTTTGATAAATACCACCAGCTAAATTTTTAGTCAAAAATGGTTCAGATTTTATTAATCTAGAATACTTGTCTTGTAATTCACCATTGGAGAGATTGACTAAAGTATCTAAATTCTTGGCAACTCCTAACAAAATTCCCTCAGCAATAACTTTACTGGTTTTGAGAGGTTCTCCTGTGGAAATTTTATCATAAATTAAGTCAACAGTTTGCTTAAATAATCTATCTTTAGATTGAATAAAATCTTCATGAGCCAATCTATGTTTATACATATAATCATTTAAAAATCCGGTCAATTTCCCCTTGTAGTTCTGGTATCCATCATAAAAAGCAAAGAAACGAAGAACTAATTCTTCATCTTCAAATCGAGATGCTTTTTGATGCTTTCGATCCATCAGCAAAAGCCAGTTTTCATATTGAGCGCATTCTTTTAAAAAAGTATTAAACTCGCCATTATAGATACAATTTCTGATCTCCTGATTATTAAGTTTTACTCCACCGGTATTTAAGCGATGGAAAATGTTAAAAATATAATTATTATGAGCTTTTTTGCTGGAGTCATAGCGAATCATGGTGATGGGAATAGTCATATTTTCTACGCGTTCATATAATTCTTCATGCTGAGTTTTTATTTCCTCAACTGTTCTTCCAGAAATAGACGAATCTACATCGGGTAATTTTGATAGCTTCCAATCTTCAGTAGTTAAAAATTTGACGATGGTAGTAATTCGTTGTAATCCATCGATGATATAGCGTTTATCTGTCTTATAGTCAAGACTAATACACATACTAGGAATCGGTAACTGTTTCATTAAACTATCAATAAAACGAGTTTGTTGTGGATCAGTCCACACCACATCTCTTTGAAAATATGGATCGATAACCAATTGTTTTTTTTGATACATTCTAACTAGATCAGAGCAAGATCGCTGCTCATTGTAAGCAATAATATCTACAGGAGGAAAATCCACATCATCTTCTTCCTCTAGATACTTTTCTTCTTCGGCTGCTAGTAATTTCTCTTCTTGAGTGAGATAATTAACCATAATTTTTATCCGTCCTAATATTGCCAATTCAAAAATGAAACGCACGACTCCTTAAGAGTTGACAGAAAAAGGCTCATCAGGTACTGTCTGATCAATACAACAACAGATCAGACCCAAAAACGAAGCCGCCAACATCTTAACATAGAACAAAGAAACTTGCTCTATCAAATTGGTCAAGAGGGAAATTTATCTCAATGGCAAATGGCAGCTGGGATGTCATCAAAGCACGACCAAAGCGAGAATTAAGAAGGAATCAAGGTTCCCTCGGATGCTATCTACTGAAAATTGGTATCTTCATCGATTAAGTTAGCAATGGGAGTATAATAATCCAGTAATCCAGTGACAGGATAACGGTCTGCTAGAGCGATCGAGGGAATATAAGGTATGATTAGATAGTCTTCTGAATCTATATCTAAATCATGATCGGTAGTTTCATCTATATCTATATTTTTGTCAATATGTTTTTGTAAAATTTGCCAAGCATGAGTAACTTTAGTTATTCCTGTATCACTTAAATCAGGAACGGGTGAAAAAACAAAATTAAGCGAAAGTCGGCCAAAAGAAGTCAAAGATTGCAAAAGAAGCTCGATTCCTTTTTGATTTTGTTCGTTAGGAAATAAAAAAATAATTGCTTCGTTGGCTGCCTGTAGTAAAGATAAAGCTCCCCATTCATTGATTCCAGTACACGAATCTACTAAGATAAGATCAGGTTTTAACTGATTTTGAATCTCTCGACTAAAATTTGACCAGAGTGTTTCCCCATTATCGAGAATTGTTGTTGCTCGCAGATCATCAACTTTAGTAATGTAATCAAGACTCAAATCACCCGCAGGAACAATAAATAGTCTTCCCGTTGCATCGGGAATATTAACTTCTCCAAATATTTCAGTGATATTAATCTT
Source organism: Microcystis sp. BLCC-F209 (assembly GCF_041928595.1). Taxonomy (NCBI): domain Bacteria; kingdom Bacillati; phylum Cyanobacteriota; class Cyanophyceae; order Chroococcales; family Microcystaceae; genus Microcystis; species Microcystis sp. BLCC-F209. The sequence goes on along the minus strand of NZ_JBHFLL010000303.1, from coordinate 9,638 downwards.
TGCTGTTACACCTTTTGGTAAATAGGATTTTTCATAAAAATAGTCCACAATTCCGTATTTCGGTGAGGGATTTAAGGGGAAAGCTGTGCTTAACCCCGGTGCTTCTAAATCCAAGTCAACAGCTACTACTTTACGACCTCGCATCGCTAAAATCCAAGCAACATGAATTAAAGCAGTTGTCCTACCTACTCCCCCTTTAAAAGAATAAAAAGTTACGGTTCTAGGAAGACAAAGTTCAGGAGAAGACGGTGATTGATTTTGTGGATTAGCTGACCACAAGGCTAAATCTTGCCAAGTGTGAATTGATTTTTCGTCCAGAAGTTGTGGAGCTTTTAGATCGAGAGAGGCTGCCTCCTGAATAGTATATAAAGATATAAAACCTAAAGATTTATGCTGTTGTTCTATGTCATTTTTAACTGCTTCTCTTCGCTGAGTTGTTGATAAATTTTCAAACTTATCACTGACGATAGTTATATTCAAAAGTCCAGCAGTAGATACATTGAGATCAACCCATTCTTGTGCTTCTTTTTGAACATATATATCTGTTAATTTTTGTTTCAGTGATCTTAACCAAGTTTCTGACATAACTATCTCCTTAAAGTTGAGTAGCTTGTTTCTGAAGCCATCTTTTCAGACCTGTATAAGCTGATAACCACTCTTTGTATTTATCGTCATTCGGTTCACTGCTGGAATAACGCATATCTATAAAATTTTGACTAGGATTTTCTACTATATTAATCCATTTTATCACGTCTGGATAATTTTGAACTCTCGAATAGAGACGATTATTACTTTTTAGAGCAGCTGTCAAACTGTGACCCGGATTAGTTATGGTATGTCCGGGGTTATTGGACTTAGTTTTCCATTCTTTATTGGATACCGAAGCTAAGATCATAGATTTCAGCAAACATTCGATCGTAATACCTCCAAAGTGCATAGCAGCTATTTTCCTATTAGATTTACACAGTATTTCTGTATCTTGATGACGTTGTAAAAAAGCTGATTGGTAATCTTCCATCCCTAATTATCTATTCCCTAGAGTTAATACCTGTGAATAAGTTTTTAGCTGAGTATTAAACAAGGGTACTTTATTAAACAATAAAGCACCCTTTTAGTTTAGCTTAGAACTCTCCTTTTAAAGCGGCATTACAGCGCTCGCAAATAGTGGGATCATCGGCAAATTTTCCCACTTGAGTGGAATAATTCCAACAGCGATCGCATTTTTCGCCGTCTGCTTTGACGATTCCCACCGAAACAAAGTCGGATTCTCCTTTATATTCTGCGGTTTGAATCGCGCTAATATCACTGACTAATTCCACTTGGGAAGAGAGAAATAGATAACGCAATTCATCAACTTTGTTCCCCGTTAAACTATCACAATTGTTGAATAATTCTAACTCCTGTTGTAAGGTTTCATCGGGAACATAAAGTAAAACTTTTGCCTCTAAAGAAGCACCGATCGCCTTATCATTTCTGGCAGTTTCCATCACCTTATTAACTTCGGTGCGTAGCTGCCGGAATTTGGCCCATTTATCGGCCAATTGGCGATTATTCCAAGCAGGATCGATGTTTAGCCATCCTGACTCAAATACCGATAAATAAGGAGTTTTGTAGGGGAGAAATTGCCAGATATCTTCCGCTAGATGAGACAGGACAGGAGCGATCGCTTTAGCAAGATTTTCTAAAGCAATAGCATAAACTGTTTGACAACTGCGACGACGGAAAGAATTAGGATCGGAAATGTATAAACGATCCTTAGCAATGTCGATATAAAAGTTAGATAAATCGACAACACAAAAATTCTGTACCGTCTGGAAAAAGCGGAAAAATTGGAAACTTTCAAAAGCTGCCGTTACTTCCGTAAACACTTCCGAGATACGATGTAACATATAGCGATCAATCTCCGGTAGTTCTTCATAAGCTACCGCATCCTTAACGGGATCAAAATCATTTAAACTCCCCAGTAAAAACCTGGCAGTATTCCGGATTTTATTACGGATATCTACCAACTGTTTAAGAATATTTTGACCGATATTCACATCATTGGTATAGTCCACCGAGGACACCCATAACCGAATCACATCTACCCCATAAGCGGGTTCTTTTTTCTGGTCTTTACCACCATTAATGATCACATTGGGATCGATGACATTACCCAGAGATTTACTCATTTTTCGTCCTTGTTCATCCAAAACAAAACCGTGAGTTAACACCGTTTTATAGGGAGCAATACCATTAGCAGCGACACTGGTTAATAAACTCGATTGAAACCATCCCCGATGCTGATCCGATCCTTCTAGATACATATCCGCAGGATAACTTAATTCTGGTCGAGCATTAGCCACCGCATTCCAACTAGAACCAGAATCAAACCACACATCCATAGTATCCATTCCCTTGCGATAACTGCGACCATTATCGCGATAACTGGGAGGCAATAATTCCTCTACAGATAACTCCCACCAAGCATTAGAACCCTTGACTGCGAAGATAGCTTGAACGTGATTAATCGTCTCCTCGGTTAACAGAGGTTCATTCGTTTCTTCGTCATAAAAAACAGGAATAGGAACCCCCCAACTGCGCTGACGAGAGATACACCAATCGCTTCTTTCACTAACCATAGAAGTGATGCGATTCTTACCGGTTGCAGGAATCCAACGCACCGAATCAATTGCTTCTAAAGCTAATTCCCGGAATCCTTCCACGGAAGCAAACCATTGTTCTGTTGCGCGGAAAATTGTCGGTTTTTTGGTTCTCCAATCGTAGGGATATTTATGCTGATATGCTTCTTCTTTGAGTAAGGCACCCTTTTCTGTCAGTGCTAAAATTATCGCTTCATTAGCATCTTTCAGGACATTTAAACCCGCAAATTGTCCCGCTTCTGCGGTGAAATTTCCCTTATCATCCACGGGAGAAAGTATCGGTAAACCGTAACGTTGGCCGACGATATAATCCTCCTGACCATGGCCGGGAGCAGTATGAACTAATCCGGTGCCGGAATCGGTGGTGACATAATCCCCACCGATGAGAATAGCACTTTCTCTGTCAAACAAAGGATGACGATATTTAGTATGTTCTAATTCCAGACCTTTAACCGTTGCTTTAATCGTCAAAGTCCTGTTAAAAGTATCGGCCAATTTTTCGACTAAATCCGTCGCTACGATTAGATAATTAGACTCGCTAGTTTCTACCACTGAATAGTTTAATTCTGGGTTTAATGCGACGGCTAAATTCCCGGGTAAAGTCCAAGGGGTAGTCGTCCAGATAGCCACGGATAAATTAGGCAAAAATGGCGTTAAAACCGGGGTTGAAACTGATGTGATCGGGAAAGCAACATAGACACTGCGGGAAGTGTGACCTTCGGGATATTCTAATTCTGCCTCAGCTAAAGCGGTTTGAGAACTAGGACTCCAGTGAACCGGTTTTAGTCCCCGATAAATATAACCTTTTAGGGCCATTTTTCCGAATACGGCAATTTGAGCGGCCTCGTATTCAGGTTGTAGGGTTAAATAGGGATTTTCCCAGTCTCCCCAGACTCCATACCTTTTGAAACCTTCACACTGTTCTTTTTGCGTTTGAAGGGCAAAATCGTGGGCTTTCTGACGTAATTTCAAAGGGGTTAGACCCTCTTTTTCCGAGCTTTTGAGACTTTGTAAAACCTTTAGTTCGATCGGCAACCCGTGACAATCCCAACCCGGCACATAGCGCACTTTGTAGCCTTGCAGCAGTTTATATTTATTGATAATGTCTTTGAGAATTTTATTTAAAGCATGACCGATATGCAGAGACCCGTTAGCGTAGGGGGGACCATCGTGGAGAATAAATAATTCTTTGGGGTTATTTTGCGCTAATTTCTCGTATATTTGCTCATCTTGCCAGAATTTCTGGATTTCTGGCTCACGTTTGCTGGCATTTGCTCGCATATCAAAGTCAGTTTGAGGCAAATTAACGGTATCTTTGTAACTTTTAGCGTTGGACATTCTGGCAAACCTATGGATATCAATCGTTTTCGGGATTCATTCCTAAATAACGTCCCTTTGAGAGTCGTTATCTCTAGTCTGTCACATAACTGTAATATAAATATTACAAGTGACAATCATCGATCTATAAGTCTAGCGAGATTGTGTCCAAGAGCGATGATTCCGAAAGGCTATAATTCAGTTATTCAAGGATAGGGAGCATGGGGACGATGGTGACGAATCCTAATTTTTTTTATGTCTCTCCAGAAGTGTATCTAGAAGGGGAAAGAGTCAGTCCGATCAAGCATGAGTACCGAAAAGGACGGATTTATGCGATGGTAGGCGCAAAAAAGCCCCATATTGTCTTAAATACAAATCTAGCCACTTTATTGAGTATCCATCTCGATGATAGTCCCTGTCTTGTTCTCACTTCCGATATCAAAGTCCGGTTAGAGGAGGCAAATTGTTATTATTATCCCGATATTGCGGTGGTTTGTGACGAGAGAGAGATTAACAATACCGATGATTTTATTCTTTATCCCGTTCTGATTATTGAAGTATTATCGAAATCTACGGAATCCTTTGATAGGGGTGATAAATTTAGCGATTATCAAACCTGTCCCACCTTAAAAGAATACATTCTTATTCATCAAAATCAGATGAAAATTGAATGTCACCGTCGCGAGGATTCGGGAGTTTGGCAAGAACAGATCTATGAAGCGGGAGATGAGGTAGAATTTACCAGTGTAGGATTCCGGGGATCGATCGCTTCTATCTATCGCAAAGTCCCCGGTTTGGTATGATTGCCATTCTTTCTTGACATCGCACTTTTATGTGTCTAGGGATAGGGGGATATCTGTCTCCCTTTGCCTAAAAACCGAGATTATCAAGCATTTAATTCTATTTATCACACCTCTAGGAAGTTTTCCTTTTCGGTAGCTGTTCGTCAATACCAATTTAGGTTATACTTTATGTTTATGGGAAGCGATCGCTGTTAGTTTCCCACTGTCCTAGGGAACAATAAACATAGCTGAAAGACAGCACTCGATCATGTAAGGTCAGGTGAGGTGACAATGGATAAATCAAACCTAAATAAGCAATTAGTAATTAATAATATTCAGGAATTTGCCGAGCTTGTTGGTAATTATGATCAAGCTTGGAAGCTTCTTGTGGGTAAAAAGGTTAGTCGTATTCGTGCAGAAGTGAAATATAAAGGGAAAAAGACGGGGATAAAAGGCACTAAGAATTATAAATATGGACAAATCATCAACATAAAATACGAGGATGATACCGTGTCTGTGCATATTAAGTATCAGCGTAATTTTTTTGCTGAATATAAAATCGAGAAAATTATTAATCAATTTAGTGATATATTTCCCTTTATTACCGTACAAGAAATTTTCCAAAAAGTACCAGAAATAAAAAATAAAATACTAGAGGAGATTTATCAAACTCTTGAATATGATTTCCTTAATGTCAATAAACTTTATCAGGAAAGATTGTATAAATATCTGACTAAGGAAGAATTTGGACAAGAAAAATATAGATTTGTGCAATCTTGGCTAGAAAAAAATCTAGGAAGAAAACCAGATTTAGAGCAGTCTGTAGCCATTGGAGAAGTTAATAATAATATCCAAGTCTTAGCGCGTGCGGGGAGTGGCAAAACTAGCACATTAGTCAACAAAGCTTTATTTTTGCAGAAACATTGTGGTATTTTACCAAGGGAAATATTAATACTAGCTTTCAACCGCAAAGCAGCCGAGGAAATAAGAGAAAGAATTGAACACAATTCAGCAAATAACATTCCCTATGTGATGACATTCCATGCTTTAGCTTATGGGTTAGTTCACCCAGAAGAAGAACTAATTTTCGATCAATCCGGTGGGGAACAAAGAAAAAGCAAAGCTTTACAATCAGTAATTGATGATCACCTCAAGTCTCCACAGTATTTCTCAAAGATTCGTGATTTAATGATGGCTAAGTTTCGCGGAGATTGGGAAAATCTAGTTAGAGGTGGTCATTTATTAAATCGAGAAGAAATGTTATCTTATCGTCGTTCTCTACCCAGAGAAGGATTAGATGGTAGATACTATAAATCCTTTGGCGAAAAGGCGATCGCAAACTTTTTATTTGAGCATAATTTATTCTATAGCTACGAACGTAACTATGATTGGAATGGCATAAATTATCGGCCAGACTTTACCATATTTACTGGCAAAAATCAAGGAATTATTATTGAATATTTTGGATTACAGGGTGATCCAGATTATGACGAAATGTCCGCAAGAAAACGTCAGTTTTGGCAAAATGCTCAAAATCAAGCTCGATGGCAATTTCTTGAATTTAATCCTGGGGATATAAAAGCATCACAGGAGCAATTTGGTAATTTACTGAAGCATAAACTTGAAAGTTTTGGTTTACTCTGTAATAAACTGAGTGAAGATGAAATTTGGGCAAAAGTCAAAAGACGCTCGATCGATCATTTTACCAAAGCGATGGTTCAATTTGTGCAACGCTGTCGCCAGCAGTTTTTAACCACTGAAGAATTAGAGAATAAAATTTTTAATCATAATTGTCTAGAGGAATTTGAGTCACAGTTTCTAGAATTAGGACAGGTTTTTTATCGAGCGTATCTAGAAAGATTAAAAGCTACAGGAGAAGAAGATTTTGACGGATTAATGCAAACAGCATCTAAATTGATCACCTCTGGACAAACAATTTTTAGACGGAAATCCAGTGGGGGTGATTTAAGATTACTTAAATATATTTTAATTGATGAATATCAAGACTTTTCCGAACTATTTTACCGCTTGATCACAGCCATTAGACAGCAAAATTCTCAAGCTTGTTTTTTTTGTGTAGGGGATGATTGGCAAGCTATTAATGGTTTTGCTGGCTCAGATCTTAACTATTATCAAAACTTTGCTAATTATTTTCCCAATTCTCTAAAATTAAATATATCAACAAATTATCGTTCAGCCTCTGCAATTGTCACCACAGGAAATAATTTGATGAATGGTTTAGGAAAACCCGCTCAACCTCATAAAAAAGAGTCGGGATTTGTTAAACTGGTTGATCTACAAGATTTTGAGCCAACCCCAAGAGAGATTGAAGATCATAATGGGGATCATATTACTCCTGCTTTATTACGTTTAATCAAGAAGATTATTATTGAAAATAATCAAGAAGTGGTTTTACTCAATCGCAAAAATAACCTGCATTGGTTTGTCAATTATCAAAATAAATTAGAAGACTTTCTTAATGCAATCCGTGGATATCTCCCCGAAAATTTGCGAGATCATTTGACTATTTCCACATCCCATAAATATAAAGGATTAGAAAAACAAGTTGTTATAATTTTAGATGCGGTTAATCGTTCCTATCCTTTAATTCATCCCGATTGGGTTTTTACTAGAATTTTTGGCAGTCATCCCGAGGGAATTGTTGCCGAGGAACGTCGTCTTTTTTATGTGGCTATCACCCGTGCGATCGAGCAACTCTATATAATTACAGAAAGTCCTAACTATTCGCCCTTTCTTGCCCATTTAAATCTGAATAAAATTAATTGGCAAGAATATCCAATACCAGGAGATAATTCAAAATATATAACTATTGAAATCGGCAATCAAAAAGGGAAGGGTTCTCACCCGACTATTCAGATTAGAGACTTGCTAAAAGCTCAAGGATATAAGTGGAATTCCCATCAACATCGACAAATTTGGTATCGTCATGATTTAAGGGCTAGTTTCACCACGGTGGATGATTTCTTCCATCAGTCTTCTTGGTATGCTATTGCTGATGGAGTTGAGGTGTGTTTTTATGACGATTTTCGCAATTTATTATGTGTTTGTCACGTTAACAATGGACAGCATGATTATCTGAAAGCACCGAATATTGAGTTATATTCTCAGGATTTAGAGCCTTGACATACTCCCAAGTTATCAATTGTTTCTCCCCGCTCCCCTCTCCCCTATCACCCCACTTCCCCCCGCATCGCGTACGCAGTAACCACCCCACTGTCCTATACTTTTTAAACAGGATTTAGTATTACTGTGATCATCTTTAAGTAGGTAGGCGTTAAAAGTTGTCAGATCCCCCCGCCTATCGGCATCCCCCCTTATCAAGGGGAGATCAAGGGGGGATTAAAGGCAAAATCCATTTTTAATTTAATTATAACCAGCTACTTATCAAAAAAAGAGGAGAAAAAAGCAAGTTTTGCCCTTCTCTCCTCCAGTCTAGCGATTCATTACATTGAAACAGCAGTGAGTAATTTTTAATTACTATCCACCGCTTTAGTAAGCACCATTATTTTTGGGAAAAACCACAACACCGATAGTTTTGAAGACTACCCAGATATCGGTTAACCAGTTACGGGAATTAACGTAATACACATCCATCTGCACCCGCATGGGATAGGGGATGTCATTACGTCCAGAAACTTGCCATAAACCAGTTAAACCGGGGCGAATAGTTAAAACTTTGTCGATGCGATTGCCATATTTCTGCAATTCTTCGGGAACTAAAGGCCGCGGACCGACGACGCTCATATCTCCCCGCAGGACGTTCCAGAATTGGGGAAACTCGTCTAAACTGGTTAAGCGGAGAAATTTGCCAATCCAAGTTATGCGGGGATCGTCCTTCAGCTTGAAATTATCCTCGAATTCCGCTCGCAGTTGGGGAGAGTCTTCCATCAGTCTCTCTAACACCTTATCGGCATCCATTACCATAGTACGGAACTTGATACAGTTGAAAGGCTGGAAGTTTTGACCGACGCGCTTCTGCATATAGAAGACTGGACCGGGGGAGCTAATCGCGATCAGTAAGGCTAAGATTAAATAAAGCGGCGAAAAGAAAATTAGAACCGATAGGGAGAAAACGATATCGAATAATCGTTTTGAGGTATCGCCGTCTAAAGCTATTAACCAAGATTTTTGATGCCGTCTACCAGAGACCGAAGGTTTGAACCCTCGCTTCATCAAAGCTTGTAGAGCCTTGACGGAGATAAGTTGGCTATTAGCAGTCATCTTACTCCTTCACATCACACACACCACACAGTAACCATGATAAAGCCACAAGACTGAAAAAACAAGTCTTCTGGCCAATAACTGGCACGGGTTATTTTAGAGCCTTTGTACTGAAAAATTTCTGATTAGGGTTTGCGGCAAAAAGTTCCTGGCCGGGGTTAGGAGTCAGTCCCGATGAAAAAATTTTCACCCCCACAGATGAAAGAGGTTTCCTTCCCTACACCCGTTCGGACCTCGGCGTGAGCTTTTGTCGAACGCTGAGCTCACGGCCGAAGCCCACACCCTACACCCTTTTTCCAGTCAGGAGTCAGTAGCCGGTCGTCAGGAGGGGAAGTCAGAATAACAGAATGACCTTGCCCACTGGCAAGCAGAACCCTTTGCAATCGCCTCTGGAAAGTGCAAGGGTTTTGAGTCTCTCGGATCGATTTCTCAACCTTCGTTTCTGGCACTTTTTTGGCTAAAAAAGTGCCAAAACCGTTTTCTAGTAAGGCTTTCAGTAATTTTCAGCAAAAATTAAGTAGGGTCTGCTGAAAAAGTCATTGAAAAGTACAGGTCTCTTAATCAATGATTTCACTTAGCTACAAGCATAAGCTTTAGTTGTTGATTAATTTTTAAGTTATAACTTATCCTAATCATTGACCGAGAAAAAGTGCTG
>NZ_JBHFLL010000302.1:0-1270 GCF_041928595.1 Microcystis sp. BLCC-F209 | reverse complement strand
TACTGCTTTACCCGCAGAAAATGATGGTTATTTTTACGTCGATTGGCGACAATTGCAACCGGTAATCGAGGCAAAATTCCCGATCGTGCGGGTGTTAGAATTATCGATTAAGCCTTTATTTAATAATCTGCGTTCTCTTACCATTAGCAGCCAAGGTAGCGAAAATTCTGTGCGTCGGGGAACGATTTTCTTTAACTTGGGAGTGAAATCGTAAGTTGAGGAGGGGTTAGGTGATCATCACTTCTGCAAATCATCGCTTAATCGGATTATTCGCTATAACCCACATCCCTTGATCATGTTTTATGTTGTGTATTCTCGCTCTTAACCTCTTGAGTTTTTTCACTGTTATTAATTTCATCAGGTGATTGTAACCAATAATTAGCGACAGACTGAATAATTTTTCGTTTTTCGTCTAAGGCAATCTCTGGTTCTAGTTGTTCCGTCGCTGATAGTAAAATATTTAACTGACCAGTGTTGTAAAGCTCTTTATGATAATAATCCAAACGCTCATTAGCAGCCTTACCTTGATTAAAAGTTAACACTGTCACGGCTTCTAGAACTATACCACTAAAAATAGCCGCACTTCCACTACTTAGAAAGCCCGGATTATTTTTCGACAAATCGTAGATACCAAAACCAATCAAAGAAAATCCAGCAATTGAAGCTAGTATTGATCCTAAAAACCATGCTCCCGCTTGCCATCTTACACGTTTGTGATCCTCATCTATCTCTTTCGATAGGTCTTTTTCACTTTTATATTTTAATTCTTCAAATTTCATAGAGTTAGCATAGGCTAAAGCGATCTGATTAGCATACAGTGTATATGTGTAAGTCTCTTTCTCGCTTTGATCTCGATCAAGAGATTTAGAGAATAGTATCCACATAACTCCTATTTTCTTACTAGAACCAGCGGAAAATGGTAGGCATAGTCCATGGGATATAGATAACTTGTTGAAAAGTTTTTGTTGCTCGGTTAGGATTTTATCTGAATCTAACCATTCTCCAGATTGCTTATTGTACACATCCAAAGATGTTATTTTAGTATCTTCGATGAAACTGCCTAAATCTTCATCTGGAGTAGGTACAACGTCATCTATATCTATGGAAAAAGATGCTTGGCCAATCATATTTTTGGTTCTTCGGTTTGTGTTATGCAATGGACGGGAGTTATAAGGGGTGAAACCCTTATATAGAAAGACATGGCTGCGATTTTTGCCAATTGTTTTCAATCTAGAACGAGCTAATCAATTAAGTCCCTTGCCAGATAAGG